>JALQWE010000505.1 GCA_023258825.1 Planctomycetaceae bacterium
GGTCCACTACGAATCGTCGAGACTCCAGTCGTCCGGGAAAGTCACGGAAACTCACTGTCCCACCCGACGATACCGGAAACCACGCATTGTTGTTTCCATCCAAGGCCGGATTTGAAGCCGTCTTTCCCTGAGTTTGCGACTGATGCGCAGGGAATTCACGAACCAGACACGGCCCCCGTTTCAATAGCCTCCGAGTCCGTCCCACGGGCCGGTGCAGCAGACGTTCGAGATTGCTCCAGCAGGCGAACCACTTCCGCGTCGCTGGTGGCAGCAAATTCACGGTAGAAGTCACCAACAGCGGCGAAGACTTCCGGTTCCAGCAGGCACACGAACTCCGCAACCTCCAATCGCAGACTTCGGCAGACGTTTTCAGGAGCGACCGGCACGGCAACAGACACCTGCCGGGCCTGCTGCATTCGCAAAGCAGCAATCGCTGCCTGCATCGTGGCGCCCGTCGCTAACCCATCATCCACCAACAGCACCGAACGCCCGGCAACCGCCTGGGCCGGTCGCGTGCCGCGGAATCTTGTCTCCCGCCTGCGTAGTTCTTCACGTTCACGCTGCAGAATCCCGGTCAGCTCGTTCTCCGCGACACCAGCCTCTCGGTGCAGAATCAGAATTCCCCCGCCAGCAATGGCACCAATCGCGTATTCCGGATTGTCAGGATGTCCAAGCTTTCTGACGACCAGCACATCCAGAGGGACTCTCAGGGCCGCGGCGATCTCAGCGGCCACAGGTACTCCTCCCCGAGGTATCCCCAAAACCAGTTCAGGCAGACGACGCATTTTCGATTTTACCACGGCCGCCAATTTCTGCCCGGCATCGCTTCGGTCCCGAAACATCCTCGATTCTCCCTGAATTCCACAGGCATCAGCCACCGAATGTTTGTGACGCGGAAATCGCCCGAGTCATGTCGCCACCATGTAGACTCCTTTCGGGGCATCGCTTACACGCATACACATTTGCCGGCTGGCCTGCCGTAGTGCATGCCGGCCAATGACCTCAGAATTACGACTCCGTACGGAAGAGATCAAGAAAGCGATTCTCGTACTTTGCGAAGACCCCGAGACGATCCAGTTCATTTTTCAGGTGGTACGCATGGGAACGATCCGTCTGACACTCGACAAAGAGCTGCTCGATCTTCCGCTCCTCGTCGGGCTCCAGTTCGGCAACGTCCGTCGCCGTAGCTTGCTCCGAAAGCTCGGACTCCTCCGACTCGTCATCTGAGAGCGACTCCTTTTCCATCTGCTGCTGTAGTCGCAGTAGTAATTTTGCGAGCTGTGCTTTCATCGCCTCCGCCTGCTTCTGCAGCTCACTGAAGTCCAGCGGAAAATCAGCCATCATCCGAAACACACGCAGGACAGCGAGTGAGGCCGCAGGGAAAGGAAACTGCGAAAAAACGCTTGGTATTTCTCCAAGCAGCCCGGTTCCTTCAAGCCCGCGTTCCATCGCCGCCGCCAGCATCAGCCCGTTCAACCCCGAAATCTGTCCGTCCTCCAGAGCCGGAACATGCAAATGTTCAAGTTCCGCCAATCCTGCGCTGGCTGTCGTGATCCCGAACACCCGCGGCACACTCTCCGGATTCATACTGGTTGCCATCGCGGCCAGAGTAAACACACGACTCACCCCCAGACTGACCGCAAGATCCATTACCTGACTGCAGAAGCGATCTTTGCCCGTCTGAGGCTGGGCCTCGTTGAGCAGTACGAGTATGTCATTCTGCCCCTCCGGTGCTCGCCACAGAAACAGACGACTTCGAGGCACGTGGCCAGGTTGGATCACGCCTCCCCGAACGTCCACATGATCCGCTTCAAAGAATGGTCGAACATTCAATTCCGTCAACAGCGACATTCGCATACGGGCAATCAGGTAATACCCGGCTGCCACAGCCACATGCCCCATGCCCGGCCACACGGCCAGCAACCATGGTGAACGCAGATCCGGTCGGTGATCTTCCACCACAAGTCTATCTCCCTTCACGTCCTACAGTGACAAATTCGCACGCCATCCGCCTGCACGCATTCCCCATACCGTTTACAGCGTTCGGACCACGCGTTACCGGATTCGCCGCTCGGGAAATTCCCGTCTCTACCCACTCCCGTCCGTCATCCCCTCCGCGATCGTCGTGGAACAGAGTTCGGTCGGAACAGTGGCAGCCCCCTGAGTTGACCTGATACGCTGAGATCACGAAAGCATTGAAAACCATCCACTGACGCCGGGAATTCCCATGTCAGAATGTTGTCCTGACGTCCGACCGACTATGATCTGCACAGGTGGATGTCATCCCGACAACTCCAGCTCTTTTGATGTGCTCTATTGATGTGAGGTAGGAATGAAGAGGGCATTGCTGGTACTGAGTGCAATGTTGCTGCTGGCCCCGATGCTGGCCGTGGCGGATGAAGGTATGTGGCTGTTCAATGACCTGCCACGTGAGTTACTGAAACAGCGGTATGGCTTTGAACCTTCCGAGGCATGGGCCAGCCATCTGATGAAGTCCAGCGTGCGATTCAATGTGGGAGGATCCGGTTCCTTCATCTCCAGCACGGGTCTGGTGCTGACCAATCACCACGTGGGTTCTGACACACTGGCCAAGCTGTCCACGCCAGAGCGTAATATCATGGAAGCCGGCTACCTCGCCAAAACCCAGGCTGAGGAACTGAAGGCCCCGGATATGGAATTGAACCAGCTGGTGCAGATTCAGGACGTCACTGATCAGGTCAAGGCCGCCGTGACCTCCGAAATGACTCCGGAACAGGCGGTTGCTGCGCGACGAGCCGTCATCGCAAAGATCGAAAAATCCGCACTCGACAGCTCAGGGTTCAAAAGCACCGTGACGACTCTGTATGGTGGCGGTCGCTATCACTTGTATCAGTATCGGAAGTACACCGATGTTCGCCTGGTCTGGGCACCGGAAACAGCCATCGCCTTTTTTGGTGGTGACGCTGATAACTTCGAGTATCCGCGGTTTTGCCTCGACGCCTGCATCTTTCGGGTTTACGAAAACGACAAGCCGGCAAAGACCGAACATTTCCTTCGCTGGTCCGCCAGCGGTCCCGCAGAGAAAGACGTGGTTTTCGTATCCGGCCATCCCGGACGGACCAGTCGCATTCTGACGATGGATGCTCTGAAATATCAGCGGGATGTCGCTCAACCCGCCGGCCTGACGAATTTGCGACGCATGGAAATTGTGCTGCAGCAGTACGGCTTGCGAGGCAAGGAAAACGCCCGTCGGGCACGTGAGGATCTGTTCGGCGTGCAGAATTCCCGCAAGGCTCGTCTTGGTATGCTCGCCGGCCTGCAGGATCCTCAGGTCATGGCTGAAAAGCAGGCGGCAGAAACCGACTTGCTCAAGGCCATCGCAGCCAATCCGGAACTGCAGCCACTGGCGCAGGCATGGAAGTCCATCGCTGCCACCACAACCAAACGCACAGAACTTCGGAAGAACGGCGTATCCGTCAATTCGCAACTGTACGG
>JALQWE010000506.1 GCA_023258825.1 Planctomycetaceae bacterium
CTGAAATGTGCGGCGCAGTTCCGGCCGCATGCTGGCAGGATCGTTCAGGGTGAGGATCAGTGCGGCTCCGGGTAGACGAATGGTTGGAGCGGGTTGTTGCTGCGAAAAGTCCTGGCGTGCGACCAGCAGTTGCAGGGAGGGGGCAAATGCACCGAGCACTTCTTCCCCGAAATCCCGTCCCCCGAAGATAGTTCCGAGGTTGGCTTCGGCCTCTGCCATGCGGTCGTTTGTCTGTTGATCAAACAGATCTCCGGCGCGCAGCCACATCTCGGAGACACCGCGCCAGGCTTTGACGGACAGCAGCGTTTCCGGGATCTGTGGTGTGGCAGGAACCCGACCGCTGGCCTCCGGTCCGAAGTACCATTGTCGACTCTCCGGAATCCATGTCGCGGAAAACGGCAACTCCGTTTGCAGGTTCAGGCTGTCACCGGTCAGTTGCAGATTTGCTGCGACCCATGGTGAGTTGCGCAGAACACTTTGCAGTCCGCCAAACAGCAGTTCCGCTGCAGGGTTTTCAGTCCTGTCGCCAAACAGAGCCTTTGCGAGGCCTGCGTCTCGAGCCTGGGCGAGGTGCATCCATGACCAGAGCCCCGGCGTGGCGGATCTGGTCGCCGTGGCTTCCTGAAACGCGGCAACCTGTGACAGGGACCCCTGCTCCGCCGGGGCAGCGTCCAGCAGTCGATCCAGCAGTTGTTTGCCACATTCGCTGTTATTGCAGACGACCAGCCAGTCGCGCACAACGGCAAACCCGACCTTGTCCCGGCGATAGACCGGGATATCGCGGTAGGTGTCCAGCTTGCGAACCTGGTCGCCCCCCAGGCGCGTCAGCTCAAGCAGTTTCAGACGCACGTCCTGCATGATCTGTTCGTCGCGGCCGTGAACGAGCAATGCGGCGCCACGGGTGTTGCCGTCGATCATCAGATACGCGCCTCGCGCGCTGATGGCAGAAATAGCTTCGCGCCAGTCCGTACCCATCTGCATCTGGAAGAAATTCCGCCCGGCCAGGACACCGAAGAATTGTGGGGAAGCCAAAGCGTTCTTCAGAGGTTCGGTCTGAGCCGCCTGTTGCAACACCGGGTGGTCCATAATGCTGTTCAGCACGGCGGCGGGTTGACCGATCTCTGCGTACAGGATTGTGGAGGCAGGAAAGACGTCGGCCGCGGTGAGTTCCTGAGCGGTGACACGGGTGCAGTGGCTGCAAATCACAGCAACCATCAGGACCGAAATTCTGCAGAGACGTTGGGGCATGTCGGCTGGATCTTTCGTGGGATAAGGCGTGATCTGGCGTATCTGCGAAATTGCAGGCCGCGGCGACGCCGGGAAATCGCCGGTTGCCGGTTGCGTGAAGCGATCCCACAGGAACAAGCGTTCCTCCGTGGTTCCCGGGGCACCTCTGTTATTCGAATCACGCCCTGAATTCTCAGGCTGCAGGCCTCATTTTCCTGATTCTGCAGGAAACCGGAAGACAGATCAATTCAGGTCGGGAAAAACCACGGTTCCCCGCGGATGACGCCGGAGAGTCGGCAGCGCACGAGTTCGGCGCGCGAATTCGCACGGATGTGTGCGTGCCGGATTGATGATGTGCTCATGCCGATCCGCCAAAGTCACAAATCTGGCCAGAAAAACACAGTGTTGAGCTGGTTGAGAGACGGGGGCCAAATCGGTGTCGAGCGGTTTTTTCGGTTTCCGATGGCGATTTGCGTCGCACGTGCGGAATCGAAAGGCCTAATGCACCGCCAACCGTGGCCGCCCGGCTGTGGCTGTTTGGAAGTTCCGGACCTTTCCTCGATCATGCTGATTCGTCGGCATTGGGCTGCTCGTTTCGCTGAGCGGCGCTGAAAAGTCGCCATGAGCAAATCCCCGGCGAATCGCCTTCGCAAGCCTTCGATTCGTGATGCGCGGCACCACATTTGCGTAAAGTGTCCTTCAGGTCCGGGGATGACTCGGGAACGATGTGCAGGTGCGTGTGCCAGACAATGCAAGGAATGAATCCTGTGGGGCAGTCCAGTTCGGTATTGGCAGATCAAATGCGTGGCCGCAGAGCGGGGGATGGATCTTCAGGAAATTCGCTGCGGTCAGAGCCGTTGTCTCAGGCTGTATCGGGGGAGATAGCCGTCGGTGGGGCTAACGAGGGGCCACGGTCTGTGCGTCGTCTTTCGCGAACACTGGTAAATCTTTGGCTGGACGTGGTGCTGTTAATCAACTTTCTGGGGCTGGGAATCGTCTCTGTCCTCCTGCAGTTTGTCTTTCCGCCTGGCATCGCCGCCGGGGGCTGGAGTTTGTGGGGGCTGAATTTCAGTCAGTGGCAGTCGCTGCAGTTTGGAATGCTGAGTTTGCTGACGGTCGGAATCGTTGTGCATCTGATGCTGCACTGGACGTGGGTCTGTAGTGTTGTTGCCCGCAATGTGTTTGGTCAGACAGAGGTTCCGGACGAGGGCTTACAGACGATCTATGGTGTGATTTTGTTGATCGCGGTGTTGCTGACCGGCGCCGTCGTGACGGGGTTGGCGACTGTCACCATTCGAATGCCGTCGGTTCCCGCAGCCGATTTCCCCTGATGTGCTCCCTCTGCCCCGCTCTTTTTTTGCTTCTTTGGAGACCGGTGATGATCCAGCTGAATAAGGTGCTTGTACCAACGGACTTCAGTGATTTCGGCAAACCAGCGATCACCTATGGTCTTGCGATTGCTGAAAAGTTTGGTGCTGAGCTGCATTTGCTGAACGTGGTTCCGGATCAGGCAATGCTGGTTCCGGAGGTGGCTGCGTTTTCACCGGAATCGATGATGGAGCAGTCGGAATCACTGGTCCGGGAAGCTCGTCGGCAACTGGGTGAACTTCCGGCCGCTGGCCTCAGCACAGGCAAGCCCATCATTCGTGAGGTGAGAACGGGGCCGGCTGCGACGGAAATCGTCGACTATGCGACGAAAGAGAATATCGACATGGTCGTGATCGGGACTCACGGTCGTTCCGGTCTGATGCACATTCTGATGGGCAGCATCGCGGAACGTGTGGTGCGTTTGTCGCCCTGCCCTGTGCTGACAGTGAAGCCGCAGGGCCATCAGTTCGTTTCTCTGTAACAGTCGGTGATGTCTGTCGGCGATTGGGGCTCAGGGCGTCGGTGGGCAGAACGCCGGGGGCAGCGCGGAAGAGCGGTGGCTGGTTTCGGCAGGGGGATACCGCGGAAGACAAAAATACCGGACGCATGTTTCCTCAAAGCGTCAAAGTGACGCGGAGCTATCTGCTGCTTCAGGATGGTGGTTACACCGTGTTGCAATCCGGGACTGGTCACTCTGTGACCGGAGCATTCCTGATCGGTTGTGCATATGATATTCTGCGCAGCTCGATGCAACTTTCTGGTGTGCGGGTAACAGCCTTTCCTCTTTCCAATGTGCAGGCTGCGGTCTGTTCGGTTGAGGGTGATTGTTGTCGTGAGAGGCCTGCGACAGCCGACTGGAACCGACCCATAGC
>JALQWE010000507.1 GCA_023258825.1 Planctomycetaceae bacterium
GGTGTCGTCGATGCCGAGTGATGCGTGTTCTGCGACGGCTTTGACGATGACTTTTCCCGGCGAGCAGGCGTTGTCGTTCAGGCCCTGCCAGGTCGCTGTGTCTTCAGTGATCCAGGGGGCCGTGGGAAGCTGCAGTTCAGTGAGGCGTTGTTTAGCGCGAATCTTATTGGTGGCCAGCAGCATGGCCAGGGCAGACGCTCCGGTAAACCGCAGAGGCATGGCTTCGAGCAGCATGATCGCCAGTGACATCAGGCGGTCAGCGCCGCCCAGTGATTCCACGAGGTTGAAGACCACGTCCGGCTGAAGTTGCTGAAGCTTCCTGCGAGCTTCGTTCAGGTTGAGTGTGCAGGGAACCCGGTCGGTTGTGAACCCCAGCCTGCGCAGGCTGGTCTCCACTTCGACGCATTGAACCAGCACGTCCAGATCTGCTGCTGAATCATTCAGGGAGACCTGGTTATACAAAATCGCGGCATGCATGCCTGTAAACCCTGTCCGGGAAATAGTCCGTAAGTCTTGATTTCAGAACGCAAAAGGACGCGATGGGTGCCCGGGAAACTGAAGGTCTGCTGCACGAACGCAACACAAAGGACTCGCCAGGTACATCCGGTCACGTGATATGCCTGTGGCCGGATGAAGTCATGGGCAGATTGTGCAGATGGTTGCGGTCGCGGAAGTGCCGTTCCCAGGGGAACAACCGCCGGTCTGTTTGCTGTCGGTCGATTCAGAGCATATCCGGAACGCAGTGATTCAGCCAGGCAGGACCGCTGTCGTGTCTCTGGTTCGTTGAATGGCGGAGTCGAGGATGCGTCGGATCAGCTCCTGGTAGCTGAGACCGACTTTCGTTGCGATCATGGGCAGATCCGAGTGCACGGGGTGCAGTCCAGCGAGCGGATTGACCTCGATGAAGGCCGGGTGTCCATTGTGATCGGAGCGGATATCGATCCTGCCACCATCGCGGCCCTGCAGTTCGCGCCAGGCGGCCAGTGCCAACGCTTCGGTGGCAGCCACTTCGGCATCCTGCTGCGGATGAACCAGTGTGTAGGAGACCATTTCCGCGTAGCGTTCCTTGTTCACATAAGAATAAGCGTCCTGCTCGGCATTGGCCAACAGTTTGACTTCCAGGGTCCCGAGGACTTTTGCGTCATTGCCAGTGCCCAGAATTCCCACGGTGAATTCGCGACCGGGCAGAAATGTTTCGACCAGCACGGGTTGCCGGAAACGCTGCAGCAGGTCTGTGCAGACGGTCCGCAGTTCTGTGGAGGTGCGAATGACGGACGCTGCTGAAACACCTTTTCCGGTGCCTTCGGCCACCGGTTTGGCGAACAGCGGAAACGGCAGCTGCACTCGGTCGATGTCAGTCACATTGGCGACGACATGGAAGGGGGCAGTGGCAAGGCCGGCGCGGGCAATCAGGGTTTTGGTGAGTCCTTTATGGAGGCAGACGGCCATCATCAGGGAATCCGCAAACACACAGGGAATCTGATAGCCCTCGAGCAAAGCGGGCACCTGGGCTTCTCGGCCGATGCCGTGCATACCTTCACAGATGTTGAACACGAGATCCCAGCGCTGGCCGTCGGCAAGCCTGCTGACCAGTTGTCTGAGATGACCGATGCGAACCGTCTGATGCCCGCAATCGCGGATGGCCGTTTCGATGGCATCAATCGTGTCTTCACGGTCGAATTCGGCCGTGGCTTCGCGGTCGTAGCCCATGGCCAGGTATTCAGAACGCAGGTCAAAAGTCAGTCCGATTTTCACAGAGCCTCCGTGGGAGAAAAACAGGCCGGTGACAGGGAAGCGGTCAGCCCGCATTCCGGGACTCAGGGCATGGCTTCACCGGCTGGCGACTTCCCCGGCTGCAGGCAGGGGTGGAATTGTTCCGGCTGGTGACATCATGACACGCATCCTGTTCGATCTGGTGGCGATTGATATCGCGAGTACCTCCGAGTGCCGATCCTTTGTCCTGCGGCAGTTTCTGCCAGTTCAGTGAAAAACACAAGTTTCCGAGATCACGTCCAGGCGCAGATTCCAGCGGGTGGGCTGAAAAATGCCGCGGTTTGTGGCGGCTGAAGGTCGTCAGGACCCGAAAACAAGTTACGTTCGGAACAATCGTTACAGTTTCTCAAATTGCCTGACCGATACTCCCGATCAGACTCTCTCGATGCGCTGATTTTGTGGCTGAACGGCTACGGAAGCAGAGTCAGCGGAGGGAAATCAAGTGAAGGCAGTGGTTAACTGCGGCTTCTCCAAGGATGGATCAATGCGGATTCGGCACTCATTTAAGGCGTTCGTGCCCTTTGTTCTGATGCTGGCAGCCGGGCGTGTCGCGTCGGCCCAGTATGCACCGCCGCAGGCCAGTGTTCCCCCGGGTTACCTGCCCCATCCCGGTTCAGCACCCACCTCTGCCGGATCGCCGTATGATCCCGCGTTTGAGCAGACGTATCAGTCTGACGGACTGTGGTTTCGCGATCAGAGAAACGGCTACGGCCCGTTTTCGCAGCCACGCAAGTTCTTCTTCAACATGGATTACACGCGTACGAAGACACGCAGCATGCGGGGGCCCTTCGGCAACCCGAGTACTCAGTCGTACATTCAGCAGAACGACCCGGACAGCGATGAGATCGTGCCCGGGTTGAGTTTCTACCACTACTTCGATACGGCGACACCGGCGCTGATTCCCGACCTGATGAACAACGGGATGCGGGCCAGTGGCGGATTCTGGAATGTGGATGGTTCCGGATTGCTGGCGGATTTCAACTGGCTGATTGATAACACCAGCTCGTTCGATGCCCGCGAGAATGCGTTGCATGGACGTATGGACACAGCCGACGTTCTGGCCCTGCGTGCCAGCGGAGGTCGCGTGATTACTCATCCGTTCAAGACGAATGGCCAGAATGATCTGGATATCACCATGGGGCAGATTCTGGCCCCGGGGGTCCCATTCGACGACCAGGATGCGAATGACTATGGAGCGTTTGGAACAACGTTTGAAGTTCTGGATCGCACGCTGCTCAACCTGTACAGCATCCCGATCGACGATGGTTCGCTGCTGGGAGCTGCCATTCCCTACGACATCCAGTTTCTGATGCAGCACAGTGTGGAAACGGTCGGTTCGTCCATCGACGGAGCGTTCACACCGTTCTACGAAAAGAATGGTGTCCGCATCAACAGCATCATCGGTGGTCGGTATCAGCGAATCAAAGAGCAGTTTGGCTTCTTTGGCATCGATAGCGGACTGGGCTACGTCGGTGATGGTGACGATGACACGCCGGATTCGGCCAAGGTCTTCCCGGTTGGGGATGGTGTGGATGACGACGACGACTTCATCGCGGATAACGTGGGTGAAGACGGAACCCTCGAATTCATTCAGATCAATCCTTACGACCCGGTCATGGTGCGTGCTCAGCATGTCGCCGAAGTGGTCAGCAGCCTCGGTGGTCCGGAGGCGGGGTTGCACTACCGCCTTG
>JALQWE010000508.1 GCA_023258825.1 Planctomycetaceae bacterium
GGGTGGATCGATCGCTGCGGACGAAACCACCGCGGCAACTCGCATCGGCAAGCACGTCGACGCGATTGTGCCTCAACCGGCATTTGCGACTCGTGGCCAGGCGACGAACAAGTCATCGAAGCCGGCACAGGTCACAGGGCAGGGCACCGTGATCCCGGCGAAGAATCAGCAGGAGCTGGGCTTGCTGGACGACCTCTTCACCGACGAAATCGCAAAAGCGGTTCCGTGGATCGACACTCGCGACTAATCCCTGCGATCGCTAAGTGAATGACTCGCAGCGGCGGAGCGTGATTGGCTGATGGTGCCTTGCCCCTGGCGCTCGGAAGGCATGGGCGACACCACGCCAACACGCGTTGGCGGATAGAAGACGCGGTTGAGGAATGAAGTACTGGAAGTGTATGGAGTCGATTCAAAAGTCGGCGATGTGCGAGTTGGTAATTCCCGACAATGGTTTGTTCAGGATGCAAAACCAACCTGATATCAGTGGAGACCTGTTTGGGACTGGGCGCTGGATGACCAATTCACCGAATTCGAGTGCGTTTTTTGCAGAATGGAATGTGCGTGGTGGGGAAGGGGGGCTAAGCAAAGCTGTCAACGTTCATCGCTGTTGTCCACTGCTTACGGAAGCGAGAGTTGAAACTGTAAGGTGTCGACGCGCCCCCTTGGTTTGTGTTTCTATGCTGGAATCTGCGCAATCCATTGTTGGATTCGTTACGATGAGGGATGCTGGTAACCTCGGGGTGACAACAGATCGCCCCAAAAAAGAGACCTGACCCCTTTTTTTGGGGGGGAGTGAAGGATGGCGATGCAGTATCGAGAGCTTGGTGGCATGGGCTTGCGGGTGTCAGTGGTGGCCATGGGGTGTTGGCCAATTTCCGGACTGACCAGTCTGGATGTGAATCGTGACGACAGTCTGGAGACGATCCGAGAGGCCTTCTCTGGTGGGGTGAATTTCTTCGACACTGCGTGGTCGTATGGCAGTAGTGAGGAGTTGCTGGCAGAAGCTCTGGGGCCTCAGAGGGAGTCTGTTGTCATTGCGACGAAAGGTGGACTGGACAGGGAACAGGGGCGGCAATTTCATGATGCAAAACCAGCATCGCTGAAGCGTCAATGTGAAGGATCTCTAAGGAGACTGGGGACAGACCGAGTTGAGTTGTACTATCTGCATGCGCGGGATCCTGCTGTACCGGTGTCGGAATCTGCCGGCGCCATCGCGGAGTTGATTTCTGCGGGAAAAGTACGAGGTGCGGGGGCGTCGAATCTGACACTGGCAGAGCTGCAGGAGTTCCATGACGTTTGTCCGCTGACGGCGATTCAGCCGGCCTACAACATGCTGCAGCGTGAGATTGAGCAGGACATTCTTCCATGGTGCCGTGAGCAGGGGATCGCCGTGTGTGTGTACTGGCCATTGCTGAAGGGGCTGCTGGCGGGGAAGCTGCCGAGAGATCATGTGTTTCCGGAGGGAGACGGTCGCCGGAAGTACCCAATGTTTCAGGGCACTGAATGGATAAAGAATCAGGATCTGCTGGATGACCTGCGTTTGATCGCGGGCAGGGCAGGGGTGGCGTTGTCGACACTGGTTGTCGCCTGGACGGTTCGGCAGGCCGGGATCACAACGGCCTTGTGCGGTGCAAAGCGGCCCTGGCAGATCCGGGAGTCAGCAGTGGCTGGTGGATTTGAATTGACTCAGGATATTCTGGATGACATTGAGACAGCGTTGCAACGTCGCGGTGTTGCGGTGACACGTGCCGCGGTGTGAGTCGCTCGTAAAAACAGCGAGGCATGTGTGCGGGCGTGGTCTGGCGATTGACACGCTGTTCTGCGTGGGAATTGCGACATGAACCTGATGGAAGCCGGGAAATCGCGTGGACAGACTGATTGCAGTGGATACAGTGAGGCGTGAATTGTGATGCACAGGGCGGTTAGCTGGCAGGTCCCGTGATCTGCGGGTGCTGCTGAAGACATGATGGGGGAAGCACTGGCCTTGAGCCTGATGTTTCCTGCCGTGGGGCGTACTGGATTGTTTCCCCCACTTAGACGGAATTGCTGTAAGGGAAATTCGGGATGCGGTTTCTGATTACGAACGACGACGGTTTTGACGCACCTGGCCTCGCCGCGCTGTATCGTGCGCTCCTTCCGCTGGGCAGTGTGACTGTCGTGGCACCTGCGACCTGCCACAGTTCGCGTGGTCACGCGGTGGACACTAAGAACGCAATCCGCCTGGAGCGACGGGTTGTTGAGCCTTTTGGAACCATCAGTGTGGTTCATTCAACACCTGCGGACTGCATCCGAGTCGGGCTACGGCATGTGATGTCCGAGCCGCCGGATTTTGTGATTGCGGGAATCAATCCCGGTGCCAATCTGGGAGTGGATCTGTTTTATTCCGGAACAGCCGCGGCGGCTCGAGAGGCCGCAATACTCGGTGTGCCCGCCATTGCACTATCCCGTCTGATTCACCCGGGCTTTCCCATTGACTGGGAAAAACTATCTGTGCATGTGGAGCGTGTGCTCAGACTGATGCTTTCGCCGGAGTACGGACTTCCGGAGGGGCATTTCTGGAATATCAACTTTCCAGTAGTGGAAGGGGAACGGTATCCGGAGGACATCATGTTTGTGCCGCATGGAACCGCGCCCCATGCTGTTTCATTTCAGGTGGTGCATGAGTCTGAGGGGACTCAGATTCTGGAATATTCTGCGGTGTACAGGGATCGGCTGCGGTCTGGTGCGTGCGATGTGTCGCATGTGTTTGAGCAGCAGCTGACAGCGACTCCTGTGGGACCGTCGCTGACGTCTGGACAGGGGCATCGGCTGAACACGCGGGTTTCGCTGCCCCCCGCATCCTGTGCTGATTGACAGCGGTTCGCAGAATTGTCAGGATTCCAATTGTGAAGGGGAGCCTGCTCCCTGGCGATGTGGCACGCCACCCTTCGAAAACGCAGGTTGACCGACGGATCTGGTAGCCTGGCAAGGATTTTTCCTGCAATCGCGGTTGACACAGCTTGTATGCATGAACATCTGACGATCCTCAGCGGTCGGGCCAATCCTGATTTGTCCCGGGAAATTGCGGCCTATTTGGGCATTCCTCTTGGGCAGGTGGACGTAGGAAATTTCCCGGATGGAGAGATCAGCCTGAAGCTGAATCAGAACATCCGTGGATGCGACGTGTTTCTGGTACAGCCGACCTGTCCGCCGGTGAATGAGAACCTGGTGGAATTGCTGGTGATGATCGACGCGTGCCGACGCGCCAGTGCTGCCAGAATCACTGCCGTGATCCCCTATTTCGGATATGCGCGGCAGGATCGCAAGGATTCCGGTCGCGTTCCGATTACGTCAAAACTTGTGGCCAATCTGATTGTTCAGGCCGGGGCGCATCGCGTACTGGCTATGGATCTGCATGCTGCTCAGATTCAGGGATTTTTTGATGTCCCTGTGGACCATCTGTACGCG
>JALQWE010000509.1 GCA_023258825.1 Planctomycetaceae bacterium
TCTTCGCTGTTTTTTTGTGCCTGCCCGTTGCGCATCGAACTCGACAATACCACGTTCCGCCCGGGTCTCTGAAAACCCGTGCAGCGAGCCAACGATTGGTCGTACCGGGGTTCACAGCTTACCAGATCAGCCACGTCCAACCGGCACAGACAATCAAAGCCCCGGCACCGATCAGCAGCAGACAGCCGCCACCTGCCTTCGGAAGTCCCAGACGCAGCAGTCTTCCCAGCGTCGATTCGTACCCCAGCGCCCGTTTTGCGAGCCGCTTCTGATTGGGCCACCAGCGAAACGGAGCCAGCAACACGTTCAATCCGAGCGCCTTGCGAACTCGTTTCTTTGCCCGAGTCACTCCCAGCAGTGTGTTCAGTGACGGACGGCGGTAACGAAAGAATTTCATCAGCGATTCCTCGGGGCATCCGCAGCGAACTCAGACACCGGAACAGGGGCTCAGCCGGAACGAACATGCCGTCCACTTCCGTCTGTGCAGTGTAGATCCTCGGTAGCAGGGCGGAAAGTGTGGTCGTGAAACGCGGGTCATGCATTGACGAGATCGCACACGTCGGAGGACGCAGGGTTTCCCTGGCCGCAAACGTAGTTTTGGGCTCGAGTCGAACCTCGGCTTGCCGAAGGAAATTTGTCCGGATTGCTGTTAGACTGGGAGAGTGGGTTGGGGATCCGCGTTGAGAACCCGCAACGAAACGGTCCACGCATCGTGCAGAATCATTCAGAAGCCGTCACGAAACCATCCAGAACCAATCAAAAACTTCGGAGCATCCTCAAATGAGTCTACGGCTGGGAATCTGCTTTCTGTTGCTGTGCGGGTTCGGTGTGACGCCACCGGCCTATTCCGGGGACCGACCGAATTTTCTGTTCATCCTCGTGGATGATCAGTCACCGGAGGACCTGCAGATCTACAACCCGCAGTCTGTTCTGGAGGCCCCCAACATCGCGCGTCTTGCGGCCCGAGGTATTGTGCTGGACAACGCGTGCCACATGGGGTCCTTCAGCGGCGCCGTGTGTACACCATCCCGGCACATGATCATGAGTGGTCGGACGTTGTGGAACCTGCCCATCGCACCGCAGGGCAAACGCAATTGTCCGCCGGAACTGGAGCAGCAGACCATTCCGGCGGTTTTCAATCGTGCGGGCTATGCCACGATGCGGACCTGCAAAATGGGCAACAGCTATGAAGCCGCCAATCGTTTATTCGCGGTGCGGCGTGACGCCACAAAACGCGGCGGTACAGCAGAATCCGGCAGCGCGTGGCATGCCGATCAGGTACTCGACTACCTGAACGAGCGTGAGCGGCAGCAGGATTCGCGACCGTTCCTGATTCATTTCGGATTCTCCCATCCGCACGATACTCGTGATGGCACGCCGGAGCTGCTGCAGAAGTACGGGGCGACAAATCACAGTGACCCGGCGACCCGGCCATTACTGAATCCCCGACAACCCCCACTTCCAGTCAATGCTCTCCCGGCTCACCCGTTTAACACCACGGATTCAGACGTGCGGGATGAAATTGCGGTCAGTGGTGTCTGGCGAAATCGTGATGTTGCCAGTCTCAGAAACGAACTGGGACGAGAGTTGGCGTGCAGTGAGAACATTGATCAGCAGATTGGTCGAGTCATTTCACGTCTGGAACAACTGGGAGAACTGGACAACACCTACATCATCTACACGGCTGATCATGGCATGGCGATTGGCCGTCATGGGCTGATGGGCAAACAGAATCTGTATCAGCACACGTGGCGGGTTCCCATGATTGTGGCGGGCCCCGGGATTCCGTCCGGGACACGTGCGGCAGGCAACGTCTATCTGCTGGACATCCTCGCGACACTGTGTGATTTTGCGGGAATCGAACCTCCGGAAACGAATCAGGGTCTCAGCTTCCGTGCGGTGCTGGAAGGCCGTCAGCAGACAGTGCGTGACGTCCTTTACGGCGCCTACTCCGGTGGAGCCAAACCCGGGATTCGCTGCGTCCGCCGAGGTGACTGGAAGCTGATCACGTGGGACGCCCCGGCTTTGAATGTGCACCAGATACAGCTGTTCAATCTGCGGGACAATCCGGAAGAATTTCTCCCCGAACATCACCTTGCCGAGACCATCGCGTTTACGGGATCAACGCCGGCGCCTCATCAGACTAATCTGGCGACGGATCCAGCCCATGCCACCACGCTGCAGGAAATGCAGGCCCTTTTACAGGAAGAAATGCGACGTCTGAACGATCCGGCCGCGAAGTAATTCCACCCGGCCCGGCATGACAATGCTGAGGGTCTCAGACCTGCACTTCGGTTGAAAACAGGCTTAAAACAGGAACTGTCGAATCGCATCCGCTGCGATCATAGACGTCACTGATCCCGCCACAAGGGCCAGCGCTGTGGCTGCGGTCAGCAGCACACCGACCTCGGCCAGCTGCAGTCGAACGATGGTCAGGCGGCTGCAGCCCAGGCGGAACATGGTCTGCATTTCGGCCGCCCGAAGTTTCAGGGACAGATTCAGGACCAGGCCCAACAGCAGCAGGGTCACAAAGACGGCCACGATGGAGCCGACTCGCACGAGTTGTTCCACGCGAAACACCATCGACAACAGCTCGGCAATGACATCCGGAGGCTGGATGCACTGCGTCAGGGTTGATTCGCTGCTGTAGCGTCCCAGAATCTGAACTCGGGCTTTTTCACTGGCAGGCACAACCAGAATTGCGGTCAGCGGAAATGAGGCGACGTCGCCATGAAAATGAAACGAGTCCCGATTTTCGTCGTTGATCTCCAGATACGGAAGAATGCCCATGTTCGCCGTGATCTGGTTCTTTGAATCATCATCCAGCAGCAGAGCCGGATCGGTCTGCTCGTTCAGTTCCTGATGACCATGTCCGATCCCTTCGATCACCCATGCGGTTCTGATATCCGTGAAGACCGCCGCATCATCCGGAGAGTCTGCAGGCTGAAGAATTCCGGTGACTGTCATCTGCAGCGGATAATCACCCGCGAGATTGAGTGCATTGCGGGGCGCTGACAGCAATCGGTCACCGACGTTCAGTCCCAGACGCCGGGCGCAGTCGCTGCCGAGAACACAGTCTCCCAGCAGCGTCGGCAGTTCGCCGGTGGCCGGAATCAGATTTCTGAATTCAAAGTACTCGGTTGTCGTACCGACGATCGGCACCCCGTCAATTCCGGGCTGAGGCTGAGTTCGAAAGCGGCTGTGCAGTGGGATGACGGTTCCCAGTTCATCGTCCGTCACGGAGTCTGCGGCGGCCATGGTGATGGACGACGGGGGCTGAGCTTCGAAGTACAGGGCGTGCAGGGCCAGGTCAATGCGGCTTCCCCGGGCACCCAGGATCAGCGGCGTGTCTGCAGCGCGCGAGGCGATTTCCTGTTGAAACTGTCGCAGAGCCAGATGTACGGTCATGGGCAGCCACAACGTGATGGCCATGCTGAAGATGAT
>JALQWE010000510.1:0-3146 GCA_023258825.1 Planctomycetaceae bacterium
GTGTGACATCTCGGTGACCGTGTGAATGTACTTGACCGGGCAGGCCAGACAGATGGTGCGAACACCGCGACGGCTGCGCTGGACAGCAGCGCCATCCTGACCCCCGCGGGGAAGAATGGCCCGCTGGCATTTGATACTGTGTGCCTTCGCGATGCGTTCGAAGTCTTCGACCAAACCCATATCCGACAGCATGGATCCGTCCATCACATGCAGGCAAACACCGTCACCGGAAACAGAGATGCGGTCCTCGTCCGGGACCCCGGGAGTTCGGCAGCAGAGCGTGGTGTCACAGCTCACCCCGATATCAGGGTCCACGCCATAGGCCGCAGTGAACGCACCACGCATGCCGACTTCTTCCTGAACGGACCAGACCGCATGAATCTCACACTGGTGGTGCGTCAGGTTTTCGATGGCGCGGATCAATGCCCAGCAGCCAATTCTGTTGTCCAGGCACTGCGAAACGACAGAATGGCCGACTGTCTGACAGGGGCCATCAAGCACAACCATGTCGCCGATGCGAATGCGTGATTTCGCCTCTTCGGCAGACAAGCCGCAGTCCACAAAGAACTCGGTCACCTCAGGCACTTTTTTTCGATCGGCTTCGGAAGCGAGGTGAATGGGTTTTCCGGACGCATTCATCACGCCGGGCAGATCTCCGGTGGCTGTGCAGACGCGAACGGACCGCGCGAAGAGATTGCGTGCATCAAAGCCACCGGCCGGATTGACGCGCAGGTACCCCTGATCGTCAATATGCCTCACCAGAAATCCAATCTGGTCCATGTGGGCGATCAGCAGCACTCGAGTGGGTTTGACGGGTGCGGTGCCTGTTGATGGTCGCGGCCTGCGAACGGCTATCAGCGACCCCATGGCATCGACCTGAATTTCGTCAAAGGCGGCCATCGACTGCAACCGAGCTCGAAGCACGTCGCGAATCCGATCTTCGCGGCCAGGAACAGAGGGTGTCTGGGTCAGTGTCTTGAGCAGGTCGAGGTCCATAAGAGCAGATTCCATCAGGAAAGCAGGTTGGTGATTCGGGAAGTGCACGATCAAGCCGGAGAGAACCAAAAAACGAACGTGGTCCTCGCCCGGCACGGAAACGAAGACGGCAGTCGGCCCACCGAATTCTGCAATGAGTGCATCTCCGCAGTGCCTGAGACGTACCCACCGAGCAAATGCGTCAAAGCATCCGGGACATGCGAAAGATCAGCGGTGGAATGCCGCAGCCTGACAAACCACCCGGCCTGTTCGATCGTGATGGAACGAGGCCCTTGATATATGGCGCATTCGCGGTGCCCGCTTGCTGCAGCAGCGTTACGGTGAAACGGAAACGGCAGTCTGACCGGATGAGGAGTCTAACAGAAAAGGCAGCCTGACCGAAACAATCGCCCGGTGTTCTTCGATTCTGACGCAGAATTCGGCTCCCTCCCGGCCTTCGCTACTCAGCCGCTGTTTTCGCCGGTACCATGTGGCCTCCGGGATGGACAACCTGCGATCGCTTGTGAGCGTGTCGCTGGGGTGTTCCCTGGCAACGGGGCCTGTTTCTCAGCTGAGCGCTGCCGGTGTCGTGCATCTCGGTCTCCGTCTTCGATCCATCGTCTTTCCACATCAATCCACGTCCTGAGGAAATCCCGCCATGCAACCGGACCAGTTCTCCCGTCGCTCGTTTCTGCATGCCTCTGCCATGACTGCCGCCGCAGGTTCGGTGCTGACCAGCGCGACGTCCGTTTTCGCCGGCCCGACGCCGATTCCGGCTCCGATTGCGATTGAGGAAGAGGGATTGAAGGGACGAGTCTGGAAGACGCTGAAGATTGGCATGGTTCAGGTGAAGGGCTCGCTGACAGAAAAATTCACAGCGGTGCGTCAGGCAGGATTCGACGGGATCGAAATGGATTCCCCGGGAATGAATGTGGACGAGACGCGCCGGGCCATCGCTGAGAGCGGCTTGCCGGTGGACGGCACGGTGAATTCCACGCACTGGCAGATTCGTCATACCGATGCCGATCCGGCGGTGCGTGCCAAGGCGCTCGATTCACTGAAGACCGCCATACGCGACACGCATGCGGTCGGCGGACACTCGGTCCTGCTGGTTGTGGGACATGGCAAGGACGGAAGTGAAGAAGACAACTGGAAGCGGTCTATCGACAACATTTCGCTCGCGGTCCCCACAGCTGCTCAGTACGGCGTGCAGATTGTGATTGAGAATGTCTGGAATCATTTTCTGTACAATCATGAAGGCGACCACACCCAGTCCGCAGAGAAGTATGTGAAATACGTGGACCAGCTGAATTCACCCTGGGTCGGCATGCAGTTCGATATCGGCAATCACTGGAAGTACGGTAGCATGGGCGACTGGATTCGCCAGCTTGGCAAACGCGTGATGAAACTGGACATCAAGGGGTTCTCTCGCGCACAGAATCAGTTCACACGCATTTCCGAAGGTGATATCGACTACGCGGATGTCCGCAAGGCACTGCGGGAAATTCAGTTCTATGGCTGGGCTGCTGCCGAAGTGGGCGGAGGCGATGCCGCGGAACTGAAACGAATTGCCGGCGAAATGGATGTCGCTTTCGGTTTGCTCTGATCACCAGCCAGCCTGGCTGCGGGCTGTTCAATGGCGGATCGAAAATGACGATCCGCCATCTTTGTTTCGGGACCTGACACCCTCTGCAGGACGCGTCACACTGTCGCTGCTCAGCACGGGACGGACGCTGACCTGAATCTGACACTTTGCGGACCACCTCGATTTCTGCATGACCGATACTCCGGAATCCTCATCGCCGCTGATGGACATCGCCCGTCAGCATGGACTCAGCATCACCGAATCTCAGGCAGCCCAACTGGCAGACTACTGTCAGCGAGTCTGGGCGTGGAATGAACGCCTGAACCTGACCCGTCACACGGACTGGAATCTGTTTGTGACCCGGGACCTGCTGGACAGCGTGCGTCTCGCCGAGCATCTGGAACCCCACGTCCGCCTCCTGGATGTCGGCTCGGGGGGTGGAGTTCCCGGGATTGTTGTCGCCATCCTGCGGCGCGCGCAGCCACGGGTGCTCCACCTTGAGCTTGCCGACCTCATATTCATGCGCAACGCCGACGCCAACCAGCATCGTCATTGCAGCGGCCGTGGCCAAAAGTGCGCCACGGGC
>JALQWE010000510.1:3156-3427 GCA_023258825.1 Planctomycetaceae bacterium
GTGTGTGATTCCGTGGGCAAGAAAGCCACAGCACTGCAGGACATCGTTACCGGAATGGGGCTGAACGTGACGGTCCTGGGACAACGTGTGCAGGATATCCTGAAAGAGCAGCGTTTCGGATGCGTCACCGTGCGGGCGGTTGGAGCCATGGACAAGCTGTTGCCATGGTTTCAGCCCTTATGGGACTACGGTGCCCAGGCGTTGCTAATCAAAGGGCCGCGGTGGAAGGAAGAGTTGGCGGAGGTGCAGCGGTCCGGAAAAGCACGCGGTC
>JALQWE010000050.1 GCA_023258825.1 Planctomycetaceae bacterium
GTCTTGTTCGTGAAGGCACGGATGTTACTGTCGTAGCGCTCGCTCGTATGGTTCACGTCGTCCACGGCGTCGCGGAAACTCTGCAGAGCCAGAGAATTTCTCTGGAACTAATCGATCCTCGCACCGTGTCGCCGCTGGATACGGACCTGATTCTGCAGTCCGTGAAAAAGACCGGACGGCTGCTGATTGTCGAAGAGACGCCGCTGTATTTCGGTCCGGGGGCAGAGGTGGCGGCGCAGATCGCTGACCTCGGATTCGATTCGCAGATTGAACGGAGCCTTCGCTCCGACTCCTTATAGCCCGTCACTGGAGTCCGCAGTGATTCCCGATGACAGGGCTGTGATTGAGGCGGTACGGGCTCTGGCCGCGGAATAGCAGACAGGACGTGTCCCGTGGAACGATTTCCACCGGTCCGAACCGTTGTGGCACAGACGATGCGGGCTTGACTCATTCGGCACCTTTCGGCACTTTGGAATTCCCATGCCTATTCAGATTACAATTCCACGACTCGGCTGGTCCATGGAGGAAGGCACGTTTGCCGGCTGGCAGAAACGCGATGGAGAACTCATTCGGCCCGGTGAGATTCTCTTCGAACTGGAGGGAGAAAAGGCGCTGCAGGAGATTGAGGCTGTGGACGAGGGCATCCTGCGGATTCCCCCGGATGGCCCCGCTGTTGGTGCCGTCCTGAAGGTGGGAGCTGTGATCGGGGTGCTTTGTGCGGACGGAGAACAGCCGCCCTGGGAGGCTGCTGTTCAGGCCGCTCCGCCCTCTCCTGCTGCAACCCGTGTTGAGGAAAAGTCCGGTGAACCAACCCCGATGGCTGCTCCGTCTGTGCGGCGGTTGGCGCGGGAACTGGGCGTTGTGCTGTCACAGGTTGATGGCACCGGTCGAGATGGACGCATTACAGAAGAGGATGTGCGCAGGGCAACATCAGCAGGACAGAACAAGCCTGCGGCACCCGCCGCTGTCAGTGTCTCCAACTGCTCTTCGGAACGCACTGGCCCAATTTCCACACCACGAGCCCGTCGCAAAGCCCGTCAGCTGGGAGTGGACTGGACCGTACTGCGTGGCACCGGTCGAGACGGTCGAATCCGTGAGCGTGATGTCGTGCTGGCGGCAAACACAGCCGAAGGTTCTGCGTCTACGGGAATCGTCGCTGGCAAGCCGCTGTCTGGACGTCGGGCGGTCATCGCCCGTCGTATGCAGGAAAGTCGTCAGCAGACGGTCCCCGTAACGTTGACCACGCGGGCCAGTGCCGGCAATCTTGTCAGTCTTCGCAATCAGTTTCGTACAGCCGGGATCGTTCCTGTTCCGGCGTATCACGACCTGATTGCAAAGCTGGTTGCCGAGTGCCTGGTGACTCATCCCGTTCTGGGGACTCGACGGGACGGTGATCGGTTGCTGCTGCCTGATCCGGATTCCATTGCACTGGGATTGGCGGTGGATACGCCGGAGGGGCTGACGGTGCCGGTACTCAGGAATGTACGTGGCAGCTCGCTCAGTGAACTTACGCGGGAGTCACTGCGGTGTATCGAAAAGGCTCGACAGGGACGCCTGAATGCTCAGGATCTGTCGGGGGCCGCGTTCACCATTTCCAGCCTTGGCAGTCAGGGGATCGATGCCTTCACACCGGTGATCAATTACCCCGAAACGGCAATTCTGGGGGTCGGTGCAATTCGCAAGGTGGCTGTGGTGACGGATGATGACCGAGTTGTTGCGGGTCAGGAGTTGGTTCTGAGCCTGACCTTTGATCATCAGATTGTGGACGGGGCCCCGGCAGCACGATTTCTTCAGGATCTGGTCAAAGCGATTGAAAGCCCCGCGGCACGATTGTTGATGCCCATGGCCTGATGGCACACGACCTGCCAGCACAGACTACCCGGTGCTGGAATTCTCTTTGTCAGCATCGTGTTCACACACGCTGCTGACAGGAAGCAACCGCCAATTCAGTACCTGAATTGGCGGCCGCATGCCAACGTTTTCGCTGCTCATTTTTCCGAACGAAAACGATACAGACTTCCGAACGGTGTGGTGAAGTAGACATCACCGGTTTCGTCGGAACCAAAGCTCATCACAGGCAGGTTTTCACCGCCTTCTTCCGGGGACAGGGTGTAGTTGCCCAGAACTTTGCCTGACACGGTGTCGTAGTCAAGTGCCCAGAGTCGTCCGGAGACGTAGTCGGCGTAGACATACTTGCCAATCAGTTCAGGCACGCGGGTGCCACGGTAAACGGTGCCTCCGGTAATTGATTTTCCGACCTCGTGGTTGTACTCAAAGATGGGGTCGATCAAATCACTGCGTTTGCCATCGTTGCCATCAGGGCGAAACCAGTGCCGGCCTTCGCGGACATTCCAGCCATAGTTTCCGCCAGCTTTGATGATGTTGATCTCTTCCCAGAGGTTCTGGCCCACATCGGCTGCCCACAGGGTTCCGGTCTTGCGGTCAAAAGACATTCTCCAGATGTTTCTGACGCCGTACGCGTAGATTTCTTCCCGGGCAGGAACTGTCCTGCCCTGTGGCCCCATCTTTACCTGTTTGCCGACAAAGGGGTTGTCCTTCGGAATGGCATAGTTTCTGTCGGCCTCTTTTCGGTCGACGTCGATTCGCAGGATCGATCCAAGCAGTGTCGTGAGATTCTGGCCGTGCCCCTGTGGATCATTTCCGCTGCCGCCATCACCAAGGGCGATGTACAGGTAGCCGTCGGGGCCAAATTCAATCGTCCCGCCATTGTGATTCCAGAACGGCTGAGGAATGCGAAGAATCACTTCTTCACTGGCTGGGTCTGCTACGTTGGGGTTGTCTGCCATGACCCGAAACCGTGACACTCGGGAAACATGCTCTCCTTCGGCAGACGTGTAGTACAGAAAGAATTCACCGTTGCTGCGAAACTTCGGATGAAACGCGAAGCCCAGCAAGCCTTCTTCGTTCTGATTGTCGGCGTACACACAGCGCTCATCAATGTCCAGAAACACGGTGGATTCTTCAGTGTCCTGATCATTGGCAAAGACCCTGATGATCCCTTCCTGCTCTGCCACGAACACACGATTGGTACCGTCGCCAGCGTGAGTGACAACGATCGGGCGATTGAAATCCAGATTCGGAAACGCGCGTTCAGCGCGGACTGGAAGCGGGGATTCGCTGATCTGCTCCTGACCACGTGATGTGGCCCCTGTCGCCAGCAGCAGTCCCAGCAATCCTCGGGTGATAGTTTTCAGCATGGTGAATTGTCTTTCCGTAGGTAAGTAAAAAGGAGAACTCGATTGGACGTGAGTTCGTCTGATCGTTTGTGGTCGGGCTGCGTATTCGACACAGGCTGTGCAGGCCCTGCCTGATCTCAGAACAGAACCCCGGTCTCGTCATCATCACTCTGTGGGCGCTTTGCCGCGGTTGAGGAAACTGCCGAGTCTTTTTGCAGCGTCGCCCGCCCGTCAAAGGGCTGCGTTTCGGGGACCCCGGAGGCTCCGGCTCGCGTCACGATTTCGATCCGCTGGGATGCTTCGTCCAGCCGGCGGTGACAGACGCGGAGCAGCGTCATGCCGCGTTCAAACTGAGCCAGTGATTCGTCCAGCGATTCCTGCCCTGACTCCAGCTTTGCAACGATCTGCGACAATTCGCTCATGGCGGATTCCAACGCCGGTTCGCCCGGGGTTTCATCATTGTCGGAGACAGATTTCCTGCGGGCCATAGTGCGATAGTTCCGTCAAGAGTAGTGGATTGATTGGCGTGGATCTTGTTGCGTGAACCCGGATCTGGCAAGTGATCCCGCAGGGAATCGCTGCCCCGGGACGTTTGTCGGAATGCCAAGCGTCCAGGATGCAGGAGCCACTGACGTCCGGTGTGATTCAGCCGGGCGACTGTGATTCGGCACGGATCAGCGGGACGTATCGGTCAATCCAGTCACTGTCGGCGAATCGTTGCAACACCCAGCGAAAGGAATTCACAGGACCTGTAAGCTCCTTGCGGGTCCACGCTGTCCCGTCCGTCTTCTGGAAGCCCTCGGTTGTCAGGCTACCACACCAGTGTTCCGCCTGCTGAAACTGCTTCATACGATCCATCATCCGTTGTGGCCAAACCACTCCGTACAAATCCTGCAGCAGTCCCCAGATCGCATTCAGTCGCTGGATTTCAGATGTGGCCAGAGAAATCTGCTGATACCTGTTTTTCAGTTGGCGATTGGTCAGGTGTGCAGAGAGGACCAGTGGAATCACGGCAACCTGGCCGGCGGGAACAGGAAAAAATGGCCATCCGGTGAGTGGCCACAGTGTCAGCAATACCGCCGACAGATACAACAACGCAGGAACCGTCATGGCCCCTCCGAGCCCTGGACTGATACTCATGAGTGTTACCAGCGCGAAACCCGTGATGGCCGGGCCGCTTAACTGGATGGTGCCGCGGCCATGGCTTGTGGTCAACTGGACCAGGACCGGCCACGCCAGTACGAAAACCAGCGGCAACACAACAAACCATTGCCATGCGGAAACGCCGGGACGGCGCGCCCCGAGGGTGCAGACCGCAGGAGTCAGCAGCAGGATTGCGGACAAGTATTGCAGACCCAGTTGCCATCGTGGCGAACACCAGACGGTAGCACCACCAGCATTGGTGTTTGAGGCCAGTGTCGCCAGACAGAAGACCAGCATCGCGACCACAGACCACACCCACGAATAGCGGATGGTCAGACCGGCGCACAGCGAGCGTCTGGAGACTGTTTGGTACAGACCCAGCAGGCTCAGAACGAACAGACTCCAGAAAATCGCCGACATTGTCATGGAAAGATATCGCGTTTCGGCAAAGAATCGACGCGGATCAAGCACCTCTTCAACGGATTCTCAGAGCCGTGAGCGTGTCTTCCGAACTGCCGATCGAATCAGTTATACCGGATATTCCGTCGTACTCGCAGTGATGCCGGAATTTCGCAGGTGCCGATAGCTGCATTTCTCCAGAAACCCCGGGTTTCGGGTGAAATAACAGATTCCTGCCGGAAATAGTACGGCCGGCATCGGACTACGATGATTCCTTTTCCATGATCAGTGAGCGCTCGAATGTCGCGAACAGCCTCCCTCTCCAGAAATACCGCCGAAACACGTATCGAACTTTCGCTGAATCTGGATGGCAGTGGACTGGCAGAGATCTCGACCGGTGTGGGCTTCTTCGATCACATGCTAACGCTGCTGGCGAAGCACAGTCTGATTGACCTGCGTGTCCGCGCTGAGGGCGATCTGCACGTGGATCACCATCACACTGTCGAAGATACCGGAATCTGCCTTGGACGGTGTCTGGCACAGGCCGTCGGAGACAAACGCGGCATTCACCGGTACGGACACTTTACGCTGCCCATGGAAGAGACATTGGTGACCACCGCTGTGGATCTCAGCGGCCGCATGGCCGTGGTCTGGAAGGCCGCGTTTGCTACCGAAAAAATCGGCGAATTTGATACACAACTGGTTCAGGAATTCTGGACGGCCGTTGCGTCCAACGCCCTGATGAACCTGCACGTGATTCTGCATCACGGTTCCAACAGTCACCACATCTCCGAAGCCATCTTTAAGTCTCTGGCCCGGTCGCTGCGTATGGCTGTGTCCATTGATCCACGTCAGACAGGAATTCCCAGTTCCAAAGGCACGCTGTCCGAGTAATCTGCCGGGGGCCGCCACGCGAACAAATGAGCGAGCAGGGGGCGGGATGTTGACATGCCCGGAACGCCGCAGCGTTGACGAGGGGATCTCAGACTTGCCATGCCGGACGGCGGCGAGCTGGTTCATCACCACGAGGCCCCTGGGGGCCAGCGCGGCTGCTGATCGAGCAATGTCGTGTGTGGGAACCCTGCTTACATACCGGCGCGATGTCTGCACGCCTGATCGGTGAGACCACCCGAACGATGGTGGACAGGTCAGTGCGTCTGCGTGGTTCGCGATTGCCACGCCGCCACTGCGGCTTTGACCAGTTGTCCCATTTTGGGTGGACTGGCCTCGGCATGCACGGGAAATCCCTGATCAACGAGCGCTTCTGTGCAGGTCGGGCCAATCGATGCAACCATGACATCGTGCTGCAGCACGCGACGCAACTCGTCCTCCAGCTTCAGTTCGCTGGCCATCTGCAGCACGTTGGTCACCTGGTTGGCGCTGGTGAACAGCAACATCTGCACTCGCCCCCGGGCTGTTTCACGAATTGCCTGCTTCAGAGGTTCCGGATCCTCAGGGAGTCCCCAGCGATAGACGGGAACCGGCGTGACCGTAGCACCCCGTTCCTGCAGTGCCGCATAAAATCGAAGGTTGGGAAGGCCATATTCCTGCACCGCGATCTGGCTTCCTGCGAGGTTGATTCCGCTGTCCTGCATGGCAGTCAGGACTTCGCGCCAGGTATTGGGTTCGGGCGCCCGACAGGAATAACGTAGACCAACTTTTGCGAGAACCGTAGCTGGCTTGGGCCCGCGAACCACGATCGCCGTGCGAGGCAATGCCTGCAGAAGTGGTTCGTACAAATCCTGAGACCGGGCGACATCAAACAGGGCCTCTGTTCCAACGCCGGTCATCAGCACAACAATTGAGAACTCGTTATTCAGTAGACGTCGGATTGCTGAGATGGCGTCTGGATTGTTCTCGATCGGCAGCTCACGCATGGATGGCGCTGATAACGCAGTCACACCATGCCGTTCCAGCAGAGAGCACATTTCTGCCGCACGGCGGCTTTCGAAGGAGCAGAAAACTGGCTGGACACTCATGCTGGTTTCCTGTCGATGATCGCTTTCGGCTGCAACCGATTGCTGCCATCTGTGCTTGCAGTCATAAGCCTCGCCGGTTCGATTGCCGTCGAGGCCTGTTTGTTTTTCGCATTGAAATGGAAGTGAGGTCCGGCGGAAAGACCACCGCGTCTGAATTTCGGAATTCCCCGGATTTCCCGTTCGAATTCCCGGAGTTGCCATTTCGGTTTCAAAATCCTGCCTACAATTCGACGACGGGGATACTGCTGCCTGCTGGCGGATTCGATCGCCCTACCCGGCGTTAACCGTCGCCAGGTCCGTGTGTGCCCCCAGTGCCGAACGTTAACTCTGCGGAAGGAAATGCTGCTGTGAATGTCAGCCGGAACACAGGAGACGAACGCCGGGGAGGCATTGTTCATACGTACCAGCAGTACGATCCTCAGGCGATTCCAGCCCCCTCCACGCCGCCGCCGGATCTTGTATCGCCCGTGTTTGAGCACATGCTGACATGGGGCTCTATGCGTGAGCTGACAGAAGAAGAATTGGCGAAGGCAATCCGGCTTGATCCCGGCCAGTTTCCCGGGCTGGGGCCAAGTCTGGAAGCTCTGAAACGCATGCTGGAGGAGCGGAAGCAGAAGATTCTCAGCACCTGGGAAACTCAGGACGTGCGGCGCAAAGCCGTGCGTCGCGTGGCCGACGCTGCAAGGGATGCAAGGCCCCCGGGGCAATTCTCCAAGCCCTTCTGGAATGCCATCAAACAGGAACAGATCTATCAGCTGGAAAACCTCTGGTACCGAGCAGAACGTATCGCTCCGGATTTCGCTGGACGCCTGACCGGTCTGATGGAGGCCATGGGAGAAAAGTACCAGGTCGAAATGCTGGCGTCTCGATACGAGTTCACTGGCACTCGTTCCATGAAGGTCCCGCAGGCTTTGGAGATCTTTGCCGAACTTCAGAAGATCGATGAGCTTCTGAAACAACTGGAGGATGCCCAGCAGAATGCACAACTGGCCATTATTGATCTCGAAGAACTGAGCGAATTCGCCGATCCGGAGACGATGGCCAGTCTGAATCAGTTTCAGGAGCAGATTCAGCAGCATCTGAAAAATCTGATGGAAGGACAGGGACTCACCGGAAAGAACGGTCAGATCCAACTGTCGCCTAAAGCGTGGAAGTTATTTCAGGGGCGACTGCTGCAGCGGATCTTCAGTGACCTCAAAGCGTCCCGATCCGGACGTCATCAGGGCCCCGTGGCTGGCGACGGAGTAGTCGAACTTCAGAGGACACGGCCGTGGGAGTTTGGTGATTCGCCGTCGCAGATGGACATCCCGCAGACTTTGATCAACGCAATGCTGCGACAGGGCGACGAACGCCCGGTGCGTCTGCAGCAACGCGACATCGAGATTCATACCACCCGCAACAACCCGAAATGTGCCACAGTCGTGCTGATGGACATGAGCGGTTCGATGCGTTACGACGGGCAGTACACCAACGTAAAACGAATGGCTCTTGCGCTGAATGGGTTGATCACGTCGGAGTTCCCCGGAGATTTTCTGCGGTTCATTGAACTGCATACGTTTGCGAAGGTAGTGGCACCCGGGGACCTGATTTCTCTGATGCCGAAGATCCCGACAATCACCAGTCCGGTTGTGCGGTTGCGGGCCGACATGAGTCGTGAAGATGTTTCCGAGGTCCACATTCCTCCGCATTTCACCAACATTCAGCACGGGCTACAGCTGGCACGTCAGTTTCTGTCGCTGCAGGATTCGCCCAATCGCCAGGTCATTCTGATCACCGACGGTCTGCCAACCGCGCATTTCGAAGGCAGCCTCCTGTACATGCTGTATCCGCCGGATCCAAAGACGGAAGAAGCGACCAGGCGCGAAGGCTTGCTGTGCCGCCGTGAGGGCATCACGATCAATATCTTTCTGCTGCCCAGCTGGTCGCAGTCTCAGGAAGACGTCCAGTTTGCTCATCGGCTGGCAGAAAGTACCGGCGGGCGAGTCTTCTTCACAGCCGGGAAGGATCTGGATCGCTACGTCGTCTGGGACTATGTCAGTCATCGTCGCGAAATCATTGGCTAAGCGATACCGCCCGCCTTGTACGCAACAAGCGTCCGACTGCAACCGCTCTGCTGCCTGACGTCGCTGCGTTCGAGCTGCTAACGTGACATCCACTCGGGGGGCGGATCCGGTTGCTGCCAGACACTCATCCCGCCATCGACCAGCAGCATCTGGCCATGGATGTGTTCCGCCGCGTCGCTCAGCAGAAAGACGGCCGTGCCTCCGCAGACCTCTGCACCGGGAACGACGCCATTGGGAGTGTGAAGTTCCATCCAGCGACGGATGCGATCATCCTTTAACGCAGGCTCGGTCAGAGGTGTCCGGAAGAGTCCCGGGGCCATGCCATTGACACGAATTCCATGGGGGGCCAGTGAAACACACAGGGAGCGTACCATGGCATCAATCGCCCCTTTTGATGTATCGTAGGCCACGTGAACCGGCTCGGAAAGCCGACCGTTGATCGACCCTGTCATGAGAATGCGTCCACGGACTCCCTCAGCCATCCAGCGTTTCGCAAAATACTGAACGAGCACGTACTGGGAATAGACATTCAGCTTCATCGTCCGATCGAAAACCTCAAATGGCATTTCGAGGAACGGTTCGTCGATGAACGTGCCCGCATTGCACACCAGAGTGTCGATCCCGGGACAACAATTGACAGCAGCCTCTGCCACGCCCACGGGGCCACCTGGCATCGGATCCGCCAGATTGCCGATCACCAGAGGCGCGGGGACACCCGCTTTCCCGCAACGCTGAATCGCGGCCTCGGCTCGGGCATCAAGCGTCAGACCATGCAGGACCACATCCGCCCCGGATTGGCTCAGAGCGGCTGCGATCTCCAGCCCCACTCCCTGGGTGCTTCCCGTAATCAATGCCTTTCGACCAGCCAACTGCAGCATGCTTCTGCCCAGCCCCTTCTCTGCGTGCTCCGCGTTTACCTGTTGATCTGTTCACAATCCTGCACTAGCCTCATGTTGCGGCCACTCAGCAGAAACGGTCTCGCGTCCGGCTCAGTCTGGGCTGGTGGTGGTCTCAATCCCGCGATCACCCGGTAATCGACTCGCAGCTGCCGTCGAGGGTTGACAACTGCTCGACCCGTTACCGTTTGCCGCTTACGGCAGTCTCCTGAACGAATGCCGTTCCGTTGTGCGTACGCTGAACCTTCAGAAGCCGGCCTTCAGTGGTCGCAGGTGTCGACCAAAGTGGTCCGCGAGAACTTCTGCATAGGTGTCCGGATGGGACAGCAGAATCGAGCGAATCGCCGGGCCGAATTCGGCGTGCGTGAGCGTGGAACCGAATGTGCAGTGCAGAATCTGCCGCCCCGGTTTGGTAAAGCCCACACCTTCCGGGACTTCCTCCCACAGCTCAAGGTATTCCCGCTCCAGGTCTCGTACCGAGGAAATGAGTTCTGGTGCCGGAACACCTGCTACCGTGGCCGACACATGATAGGTGGCTTTGTCGACGTCGTATCGGCCACGGGCAAAGTTGACGATCGCCCGGAAAAGCGCTTCGTCGTGACGAGCCACAACGCGCAGGGCCTCAAGATAACTGGTTCCCGCGGTCTTTACGTGAAACTGGCCATGAGTCGCACGGCTCAGAAGGCTGTACATGGAGAGCTTATCAGAACCTGAGTGCAGACTGAGTTTGTAGGGGCCGACCATTTTCGCAATGGCCGCATGATTCGCGAGCGATGCTTCGAGGTCCGTCAGGCCACCGCGAAAATCCACTCCCTTTTCGAAGTCGCCGATGAAACGCGGTGCCAGACTGACCAGCGGCATGCCGGCCTCCAGGCACTGCTCGGCAATGATCAGATGTTCTGCGAGTGTCGTTGGCTGGTCCGTCTCATCCACGGACAATTCGATTTCATAATCTCGCCCAGCCTGCTCATGAACATGACGGATGTGATCGGCAAGTTTTACAGCATGCTGAATGGCCGCGCCGTACTTGACCGCAGCCCGCATACACGCCTGCTCATCCAGATCAATCTGAGTCCCGTTGGCCAGTCGAACGCGACGACCCGTGTACTTTTCAAACCACGGGGCAGATTCTCTTGCGGCTGCAAATCGGGTTCGCAGCGTCCCTTCGTCGTAGTTGTCTGCCTGCTGGTCCACCGCCCCCGAGGGGTCAATGGTAAAAAAAGTGAATCCCGCGGCCGCGGTGACGTTCACATCGTCCGGTGTTTTCAGGTGGTCGGCATCCGCGCCGGTCACGTCGGTCCAGCCCGCTTCGGCCGCTCCACGCAAAGCATCCTCCATCACCTGCACCGGCGTACGCTGCGTCCGCGCCATCTCCCGGATCGACTGCTGCGGAAAAATCGGCTGGATGCCCGCACCATCCTGACGCATCGCCGCGACATGTCCCGGTGTTGCCAGTCCCGTCCGATCACCAAAACCAAAGCTCGGATTCAATCCCAGAGTTCTGCATTGAGGAAAATTCACAATTAATCCTTCTGTTCACTTTCAACGATGTTACTTCGATTCTGTACTTTTTTTGCCAGCGGACATTGTGGAGGGGAACTAATCCCGGAGACCTGCAGGCTTCGTGCAGCGGTTACCTCCGGGTTCGTTCCGCATGTCTGGTGACAGCCTCAGCCCTTGCAGACCCGAATGATCTCTCTGCAGAAGTCCGGAAGATCGTCGGGGCGACGACTGCTGACAAAATGTCGGTCCACGACAACCGAACGGTCTTCAAATAAAGCTCCAGCGTTCACCAGGTCATCGCGAATTCCGGGTGATCCGGTCACCTTAACGCCCCGATAGACACCTGCCGAAATCGGAATCCAGCCGCCATGACAAATTGCCGCAACAAGTTTTCCGGAGTCAGCGAATTCCCGCGTTAACCGCAAAACGTCCGGATCTCGTCGCAGCTTGTCCGGCATCCAGCCACCGGCGCAAATCAGGCCGTCATAACCAGGCGAAGTGACTTCGCTGATCGACAAATCTGCAACGCACGGGTAGCCATGCTTGCCGGAATACTTCTTCCCGGCATCCTGCGCGGCCACGTCAAACTCCGCCCCCGCCTCGATCAACCGCAGCTTCGGATACCACAGTTCGAGGTCTTCGTAATCTTCACCGACAAAACACAGGAACCGTTTGCCTGCCAACTCGCTCATGAACCATGACTTTCAGAAAATACCAGGAACCTCAGGATTGGTGTCGATCACCCTATCAGCGCCATCGGCCCGTTACAATTCAGGAATCCCCTCTGTCACGTGCCTTTTCGTGTCCGGTAGAAATTGGTGGCCCCGATCACTGTGTCCGTCACTGGGGCCCGAACGAACGCTTCAAATCCTGCCGATCTGTGAATCAGCAGTTCCAGGCTGAGCAATTTGCTGCCTTGTACCTTTCTCAACTTGACGTCGCTGAATCCTAACGCACAGGATTCAGTCCTAACAGGCGTCGCAGCAAGCCAATCTGCCCGGCGTGAATCATCTCGTGGTGTGAGCAGAACAGCAGACATCCCAGCTTGTTGGGATACACGGCATAGGGTGGATCGACAGGTTCCGAAAGCAGCGATTCCTGATACCCCGATAACTCCAGCAGAGACTGCTCATTCACTCGATCAAACACCTGCCGGATTTCCGCGACTGAGGGATTTCGTGCAGGATCAGCATCGGGAGCTGTTCCCCGACTGAATTTCTTGCGAAATGTGGATGACATCAGATCCGGATCCGCGTCAGCACGACCACGAATTCGAAACAGACACAAGCCATACTGTGCCATCGCCAGATGGCCCACCTGCCATGCCACGTGCGTCGTAGCGCCGGCCGGTTGCAGGAACCACTGTTCCTCTGGAATCTCCGCCAGCAGCGACTGGGTGTATTCGCGGGCAAATCGAATCTGGGCAATCGCCAGTGTCAGCTCTGTGCTCATCTTTGTGAACTTCTCCATCGGTTATGGACTTGTCTGCTCCAGTCCTGTTGCAGGCGGAGCACTGGTTGTTGTGCAAGCCGTTCCGGCGGTCCCGGACCAGTCTCATAAGAAAGTCTGGTGGCCAGTCCGGCTGATCGCCAGTTGCACCGCGGCAAACTTGTACAGTTGATGTGCTGAAGAAAGAAGCTTGCCGACGCCTGAAGATCCCAGAGGTTATGGGCTGTCACTGTTGTCCAGTCCCACCACATTCGGACAACCGGTAGCAACCGCAATGGCTGAAAAATCGCTGTAATCATCGTGTGGCAGAAGCACGACATCCCTCGAGTTTTGAGGTTTTTTCTGCATCTACCGCATGTGCATTTCAGGCAACATGGCAAATCTTTGTTTTCCGGGAAAGAACGATTGTTTACCTGAGACACCTGGGCAGAATCCCATCTGACGTATTCCCTGCTACAGGACGTGCAGGTGGTCGTGTTTCCCGATCCTCCCTATTTTCCGGACGCAAACCCCATGCGATTCATTCTTCTATCGGCACTTGTGGCATTCGCCGTTTCAAATTCGACAGCTCTCGCAGACTACATGATCGGATCCGTAGCGTTCAATTCCTCCAGAACGCCCGGCACCGGTTCTCTGAACCAATCCATCACGTTTTCCAACGTCGCGTCGAATCTTGATGTCAGTGGCGACTTCACGGGACTTCCTGTCGGCACCGCGTGGGGCGGATTTACACTGGCGGCAGCCGACAGCACCGGTCAGGTCATCAATATCTCCAGCGCTGGCTTTGGCCTGTTTTCCGGAATTGTCACCGCCGATTCCACTGAATACAAGTTCGGTGGGCAGTACTTTAGAAACGTGACGATCAATGGCTCGTGGACTCCAGGGAATCTCAGTTTCTTCTCCAGTTACTTGCAACCGCACATGGCGGACATCGCGATTTCCTTCAATCGCCTCAGCTCCGCAACTTCGGCCCTGAACAGTGCCATTACCTTTCAGGCATACGGAATGGCTCCCGTTCCCGAGCCTTCCACCTTTGCAGTCATGGGCACGGCTCTGGTCGGTCTGGTCTGGATGCGTCGCAGGCGAATGGCAGCAAAACCAGCGACAGAGCAGCCGTAGGTCTGATCACGGCCACAACACGAATGGTTCCCTGCGAAAAGGACGGCTTTGCCGTCCTTTTCTGTTTGCGCTTCACTGAAGGATATTTTTGCCGGAGTCG
>JALQWE010000511.1 GCA_023258825.1 Planctomycetaceae bacterium
GTATACTTTCTGCAGATCTGCACCGCGAACGACCGTCAAACGCTGGTCCGCGGTGGCCAACAACACCCATTTGGGCTCGGAAGCAAACGATGTCACTGCAGTGATGGCCTGACCATCTGTGGCCACCGCGCCGCGTTCCGCTCCGGTCACAGCATTCACCACGATTAGTCCACGGGCGGCAGAGGTCAGCAGAACTTCGGAACCGTCTGCGGTGGCATCCCATGCCTGCAGATCCGCAGGAACGGGCCACGCACCATCCAGACGTGCAGCATCACGATTCCACAGCTTGACGTTGCGATAACCGGACGTGGCAATCACGGGTTGGCTGGGATGGAAGGCAATGGCATGCACGAAGTCATGGTGGGCAGCCCCGGCCACACCTTTCGTAGCAGATGAGACGATCGCCGGATCGACAAGAGTGGCAGGCTGATCCTGTCGCGCCATGTCGTAAACAGTCACATGATTAGCGCGACCGGCTGCGATAAATCTGCCGGAACTGTCCATATCCAGAGCATAAACGCCCTGAAGTCGTGAGTTGATAGGTTGCCAGTTCATCGCCTTTGCCGTGGCCACACTGGCCCTGGCCCCTTCCAGAATCCACTGTTTCAGGATTCCAAGTTCCCGTGCGGTCAGCGGTTTGGCCTGGCGATCGTTCGGCATCGGCGGCATCACCGGTTCTGCCCCACGACGCGAGAGCGTATAGAGCAGGCTTTCCTCGGGTTTCCCGGGAACAATCACGGCACTGCTGCCCTCGCTTTTCAGCATCGCTTCCGGAGATTCGAGAATCACGCTGCCTTCACTGGTGGTGACGTTATGACAGGCCACACAGTTCGCCTGCAGGATCGGACGCACGTCCTTTTCAAAGTCGGCCGGACGTCCCAGCGCCGGATCCTCGTCAGCAACAGGCTTCAGTTCATCGGCGCGAACGGCCGTCAGGAGCAGATTCAGCAGCAACAGAGTTTTCACAAGTCGAACCATTTTGCTCACCGTTTATGTAAATGTGTACCCGATCGTGAGCGGGCTGGTATTGATGATGGATGCTGTCCCGAAGGACAATTTCCCGGAGCCGTGCAGGTCTCACGGCAGAGTTTGATTGAAGAGGTTTTGCCCAATGCTGTGACAGGTCGAGTGATTCGCACTGCCCGCCGACACATCGAGATCATTCGACAATTTTCACCGCCACAGGGAGATCGGTGGAGGCCGCACGCCCCCCCAGATCGCCTGTTGCACGAATGACAACATTGGCCACGTCACCCGGAGGTGCATCAGCCGCTGCAGTGACTGTCAACGTGGCCTCGGTCTGATCCGCAGCCAGGTCCACAGGATCGGATTTCACGGAGGTGATTCCTTCCGGAAGTACAAGTTGCAGTTTCACAGGTCCCGTGAAATTGTTTTTGCGGGTGACGGTCACTTTGGCAGCGACGGAGGCCCCGCGTTTGATGCTCCCGTTATCCGGAAGTGCGCCGGCCAGTTTCGCCGGAGACGCATGGATTCTGACAACGATGGCATCGGAGACCACGCGAACGTTGACATTGTTCGGTTTTGTGGCCTCTTCCGCTTTCTTCAGCGACTCATCCGCAGCGACCTTCGCGGCTTTGGCCGCTTCCAATTCTTTGGCCACAGTCGTCACCATGGCTTGCGCTGCTTCGACGTCCTTCATTCGCTGCACAACACCAGCCTCTGCCGTCGTCTTCTCGCCGGCCTTGACAGCTTCCATCTCTTTGACAGCCGCCACCTGTTTTGCGAGGGCATCAGCGGCCGCGGCCTGTTTTTCCACGCCAGCAGCCGCGGCTTCCAGGCTGTCGGCTGCTGCTTTCAGAGACTGCAGGGCAGCCTGCAGCTGATCCGGTGGAAGATCCGATGCGGCTTTAACAGCAGCGACCTCAGCCTGTGCCTTCGTCACCGCCTGAAGCGCCACCACCTGTTCAGCAACGGCCTTGTTGTAAGTCTCGCGGAGTTGCTGTTGCTGCGTGGTGTAAGCGGTCAGTTCCTCACCCAGTTTCTTCACCTGCTCAGTGAGCTCAACCACCTTTTTCTGCTGTTCGGCAAGAGCCGTCTCTGCAGCGGTGACACGAGTTTGTCCCGCAGTCAACGCGGCCTCAGCCTCGGTGACACGGGCTTTGGCCCGCTCCGCAAGCCACGGGTTGCGGCGATAGGGAACAGCAGACGTTCCCTGCAGCAACAGCGTGTTGCTGACAACCGGAGCGTTTTCCTTGAAGTAGATCCGCGCGACAGCGCTGTCTTTTCCGGGTTCAATTGCAAAAGCCGGAGCATCCGTCTCTGCGGGCACATTGTAGAAGCTGAGATCTACCTTACCGTCGAAGCCATTGCGTTTGACCAGTCGTACCGGGATGAGAAGTTGCTGATCCTGACTGTAATCGGCAGCAGCGATGTCCGTGACGATGGAGAACGGCTGATCATCTTTCATGACCCCCACCACCAACTGCTCGGCCAGGCGAGCAGTACGGGGCAAACCGTTCATGGCATCGTGAACCAGGGTCGCCACTGTCGCGCTGCGTTTGAGCTGAGCTGCGGCGATCCCGCTGGTTCCCAGAATCTGAATCGGACTCACCTGCTCAGCGGCGTCGGCCGCGGCTGTCAGCACCAGCTTTGCGACATTCTGCCCGGCACCGATGACTGAGGGACGACAGGAAATTCCGGCGGGCAGGGACTCACCATGAACTTCGATCGCATCATTGTGCCCATCTCGACGATAGGCATAAACGGTCAATTCGTAAGTCCCACCCTTTCGCAGACTGACGGCACCACTGGTCGCTGGTGCCTTGCCATCTGCCGAGGGGAAGGCGTCGAAGACCACCAGTGAAAAATCGGGCGTCGGCTTGCGAATCGACAGGCGATACTGCAACCGGGCATCTCCGCGTGCATCGTTGTAACGATCTCGCAGCCGAACTCGGTACGAACCATCTTCCGGAACATCCAGGCGGAACGAGGGATCATCGCTGAGCGTAGGCAAGTCAGCCCCGCCGGGATTTTGTCGGTCGTCATCTTCCGTCGCCACGCGAGCGTAGGTCACCGTTCCATCTGCAGCCGTATTGATCTTTTCGACCATCAACAACGGATCGGCAATTGAGCCCAGTCGCTGTGCGTACAACTCCAGAACCCACGCATCGCCTTTCTTCGCGTCGAAACGATAGACGTCTTCGTCACTACGCTCGGCGAAGGCACCACCGACATCAGCCGGCAGTGTCAGTGCCTGTTCAGCAGCATCGGCGCGCTCTATAAGCAGATTGACGAGGTCCGCATCAAAGCATGTTTCGCGGGCAATACGAACATACCTTGGACTCCAAGGGCCGCGTCAGTCTCCCAGCTCGCTTCAGAGAGGCGTTAGATTCGCTCGATCTGATCGCGCAGAGCGCAGGGCACCTCATCCTGACAAGAACCTTTCATCCCTGCCTGGTCTTAT
>JALQWE010000512.1 GCA_023258825.1 Planctomycetaceae bacterium
CCCCTGAGTTGTTCTGAACGGCTTTCACTCAGCTCAGAAAATCGTAATCTCGCATCAAACTCCCGGAACTCCTCGCGCAGTCTGAAACCACCCGCGGCAATCGCTCCCAACCCCCTCCACACCTGATCACAGGATTCAAACACCTCACGAATCAAATGCTGCGCCTGCTGATTGCCGGTTGACGTCACCGAGCGACTGTACAGATTGCAGACCTCACTCACACCGGATTCCAGCTGCCGCACACACTCGAGAATCCCCTGCAACAAATCGAGGGGCTCAAAACCAGCCACGACAACAGGCAGCCTATGGCGACCAGCAAAGCCCTCATAAGATTCAAAGCCCGTGATCGTGCAGACATGCCCCGCCGCCAGAAAAGCCTGCACCCGCTGGTCCGCGCCCAACGCGATCTGCTCCATCGCCGGCAACACCTGCACATGCGATGTCAGCAGAGAAAAATTCTTCAGCATCTTCGCCCGCGCCTGCAGGACAGCCAGGGCCGTCGATGGAACAGTCGTCTCAAACCCCACGGCGAAAAAAATCACCTGCTGCTCCGGATGCTGACTCGCATAGTCCACCGCCTCGATCGGCGAATACACCGGCAGCACACTTGCCCCCTGAGCCTTCGCGGTCCATAACGACTGCCTCGTTCCCGGTACTCGTAACATGTCCCCGAAACTGGTCACAAGACACCCCGGCCGTGCAGCAAGATCGATGGCCAGATCAATCGCGGCAGCATCCGTCACACAGACCGGACAGCCAGGGCCGTGGATCAGCTCGACCGCTCCCTCCAGAGCCTCATCAATGCCGTAACGCAGCAGACTGTGAGTCTGTCCGCCGCACACCTCCATGATCACCCACGAACGCGTCGCCAGCGACCGAATTGCAGTGACCAACCGCTCAGCAAGCATGGGATTTCGAAACTCATCAACAAAACGCATTGGCAGTCCATCCGCAGATTTTCCCGCGACTCCGATGGGTCACCCACATGGCAACGCCCACCTCTTCCAATAGTCAACATAACCCTTAACCAACTGGAAAGTGTACGTCGCTGCCGGATGAGATTTCGAGGCACAACATCCCCCGGAAGAATTCCCTGACCGTGACACCCAATCCCATCACGCACAGAGCTGTGATGCACCGCATTGTTGTTGCAGCCGTCTTTGTCAATTGGCTGAAATCAGACCACGAAACTGATATCGCACGTCCGAATTCGCAGGGTCGGAATGACACAGAAAGCACATCGCGCCGAGGGAAACCACCCCCTGACTCGGACAGGCCATTGGCTCTCAGAAATCCTGAAAAAACTGTTCAAGATAGCCAGCCCAACTGGCCGCAATCAACAAGTTTTTTCCCCGACTATTCATTTCTTCAGCCACGAAAATCCCAAACCCGGTGGTATACCCTGCCGGGCTTACATTGAAACGCCCGTTTGTAACGCTCAGATTTACAATCTGTCAAAAAACCCAAGCATCGAGCAAATCGATGTCCAATTCCATCTCAAAACTGGCCTTATTTTCCCAAAAAGTTTTTCCGCTGAAATCGATTGTGCCGACACGTTTTTCATTTGACCCACCTGTCTCACCGAATCTACGTTGGAAAAAAGACGGGGCGCCCCAGGACTGGTTCGTCTCGTCAACCAGGAGCATGTCATTCGGGATTGATCCCCCCCTTCCAGCCCCTCACCTACCGGGAGCCGACAATGTTCTTCAATACGCTTCGCCAACTCTGCAATTCGCTGAACAGCCCTCGCCGCCGACAGCCTGCCACGCTCTGCTCTTCAGTTCGACAGATCAACACCCTGGAACCCAGAGTCCTGCTGGCCGCAGCGATCGAATCGTCCGCTGCTGCCGCTCATGACTGGAATGAAATCCTGCTGGACGCCATTCGCGAGACCAAACCCGCTCCTCCGGTGGCCTCCCGCGCCATGGCCATCGTCAGCACCTCGATGTTTGAAGCCGCCAATTCCATCGAAGGCGGATTTCAATCTCTCGTGGGCCTTGCCCCGGCTGATCCCACGGCGTCCACGACCGCTGCCGTCGCGGTGGCCGCCCGTAATAGTCTGGTCAGCCTGTTCCCGACTCGCACGGCAATCTTCGATGCTGCCATGGCGCAGTCCCTCGCAACCATTCCGGAAGGCTCCGCAAAGTCAGCCGGTATCCACGTCGGCAACCTCGCCTCTCAGGAAGTCCTGACTCTGCGAAGCAACGACGGCTCCACCACTCAGGTTCAGCACACCAACGGAGACGCGCCCGGCGAATGGGTACCGACAGCTCCAGCCTTTGCCCCGGCTATTCTGCCACAATGGCCCGGGGTTACACCATGGACACTGCACTCCCCCAACCAGTTTCGCCCCAAGTCCCCTCCGACAATGCGATCCTCGACCTATGCCAAAGCACTCAACGAAGTCCAGTCGCTGGGCGCCGCCAACAGCACCACTCGCACAGCCGATCAGACGGACATCGCCAGGTTCTGGGCTAGCGGTCCAGGCACAGCCACTCCTCCCGGCCAGTGGAATATGATCGCTCAGATTGTCGCCGAACAGACGGAAATGGACCTCCTGGAAACCACGCGATTCTACGCCATCCTTGACATGGCGCTGGCGGACGCTGCCATCGTCTGCTGGGATGCTAAGTTCGAATATGAGCTGTGGCGGCCCATCACCGCGATTCACAATGCCGACCAGGATCAGAATCGAGGCACCACGGCAGATCCCGCATGGACTCCCCTGCTGACCACGCCCTCCTTCCCCAGCTACACCTCCGGACACAGCACCTTCAGTTCTACCGGCGCGACGGTGATCGCCACGCTTCTCGGAACAGACACCTTCAGCTTCACCCTTCCTTCAGAAGTTGCTGGTGTGCCAAGTCGCAGCTTTTCCAGCTTCAGCGATGCCGCCAGCGAAGCCGGCATGAGCCGTATCTACGGCGGAATTCACTTTGCCTTTGACAACACCGAAGGACTTCGCGCCGGACGACGTCTCGGAGAATTCGTGGCCACAACCGCACTGCCCATGAAGAGTTCTGTCCGCGTCAGCAATGATCAACTGCTGATTTACGGATCTGACAAACGCGATGTGATCAATGTCAAAGTGTCCGACAAACAGCTGCAGGTCTTCATCAATCGAAAGCTGGCCCACACGGTCGCACAGGCCTCCATCAGCGGGATCATGATCTTTGCCGGTGCTGGAAATGACTCCATCACCATCAGCCCCGACATTCTGCTGCCCGCAGAGATCCATGGAGGAACCGGAAATGACACGATCTTCGGAGGTGGTGGTGACGACACGATCTTCGGAGATGGAGGACTCGACGAACTGTTTGGTGGAGCCGGCAACGACTGGCTCTACGGTGGCTTTGGCCGCGATCGTCTTGACGGACAGGCGGGCAGCGATCACCTGTTTGGTGGCGACGATGCC
>JALQWE010000513.1 GCA_023258825.1 Planctomycetaceae bacterium
GGAAGTCCCGTGAGCGCAGCGGTCCGGAATCTCCGACGAGGAGAAGTGCGATCTGGCGGCAATCTCCACGGCCCTGGCACACTGCTCAAACAGTCCCCGAGATCCTGACCAGCAGACTTGAGATTGTCCTGACGGTGGCCTTGCTAGTGTTTGCCGTCCCTATCGCCGGACTGGGTCGGCTGTTTGCTACCGGAGAGTCGATCAATCAGATCATAGAAGACGGGAGTGAACAGGACTCCGAAAAAGGTCACGCCCAGCATTCCGGCGAAGACCGCTGTACCAAGGGCCTGTCGCATTTCAAAACCCGCGCCGGGTCCGGTGATCAGCGGCGCGACGCCCAGAATGAAGGCAAAGCTAGTCATCAGAATCGGTCTGAGACGCGACTCACAGGCCTGAATCACGGCCTGCTGGCGAGGCACGCCTTCTTTCTGAAGCTGGTTCGCAAACTCAACAATCAGAATGGCATTTTTAGCAGCCAGAGCAATCAGCACCACCAGTCCGATCTGGGTAAAGATGTTCACATCCATACTCACCATCCACAGACCTGCGATCGCCGCCAGCAGGCACATCGGAACAATCAGCAGAATCGCAGCTGGCATGGACCAACTCTCATACTGCGCAGCCAGCACGAGGAAGACAAACACAACGGCCATCGGAAACACCAGCTTCGACATCAGATCCTTGCTGGCATCCAGTTGCTGAAAGGCAATTTCGGTCCACTCAAAACTACTGGAGCCGGGCAATTCCCTGCGTGCAATGTCCTCCATCAGCTGGATGGTGGTCCCGGAGCTGCTGCCCGGAGCCGGAATGCAGACAAAGTCTGCGGAGGGATACATGTTGTAACGGTACACAATGCCCGGACCGGTGACGTTTCGGATCGAGATCAGTGACGCCAGCGGCACCATTTCCCCAGCCTGATTACGAACTCGCAGCTTACCCACGTCTTCCGGCTGCATTCGGTATTTCGCGTCCGCCTGCAGACTGACCTGCCAGTTGCGTCCAAACCTGGTGAAGTCGTTGGCGTAGCCCGACCCGAGATAGATTTGCAGGGTGTCAAAAATATCTGTCAGCTGCACCCCGGCTGCCTTCGCACGGGCTCGGTCAATATCCACAAACAACTGGGGCTGATTGGCACGGTAACTGGAAAAGGCACCGGTCAGTCGAGGTTCCACGGATGCCGAGGCGACAAGGTTTTCAAGAGTGCCCTGGAGCAGGGCGGGATCCAGCCCAGCCCGATCCTGAATCTGCATTTTCATCCCCGCCGTGGTCGACAAACCATCGATTGGTGGTGCCCCAAAGGCTGTGATCGAGGCTTCCTGGACAGACTGCAGTCGTTTTCGCAGGGCACGCAGGATTTTTTCCGAATACAGCTCCGGGTTCTCACGACGTTCTTCAAACGGTTCAAGGATCACAAAGAACCCGGCAGAATTGGAGCTGTTGACGCTGGTCAGCAGGGAATATCCCGGAACCGAAATCACGTGAGCCACACCGGGGGTTTCTCGAGCCAGCCGGTTGACGGTTTCCGTGACGGCGGTGGTGCGTTCCAGACTGGCGCCTTCCGGCAACTGGGCATTCACAATCATATAGCCCTTGTCCTGTGGAGGCACAAAGCCCACCGGGACAACCCGAAAGCCCTGAATCGTCAATCCGATCAATCCGACATAGGCCACAATCATGACCGCCGAAAGACGCAGCACACCAGCCACAGTTTTTCCATAAAAACGAGTGATCGTCTGAAAGACGCGATTGAACCCCGCGAACAAGGCCAACAGGGACGAATTGACGGGGCGAAAAACGATTCGCCCAACACCGGCCCCAACTGCGAACACCACCGCTCGCACAGCCCAGACAAGAGCGGTGGTGGTCGTTCCAGTGGATTCTACAGAGGTCTCGCCGGCAGTTGACGAAGCCACAGCATCGCCAGTCGCCGGGAGCACCAGGCCTTCAACGAAGGGCGATACCAGACGCAGGAACAGCAACCCAACGAGAATGGCTACGCCGAGCGGCGGCAGGGCTTCCCGATGGTCGTCATGCCCGGGCGTATGCGGACGAATCAGCGTCACAGCTCGGGCAGGTGCCATCGTCATGGCGTTGATGGCCGAGATAATCGTGGACGCTGCGATTGTCAGAGCAAACTGACGGAAGAACTGTCCGGGAATCCCGGCGATGAAGACGGTTGGAATAAAGACGGAGCTGAGTACCAGGGTAATGGCAATGACCGGCCCGGTGATTTCTTCCATCGCACGGATCGTGGCTTCACGTGGTGGCAAGCCCCTGGACATCCAGCGTTCGATGTTTTCCACCACGACGATCGCATCATCAACAACGATTCCGATCGCGACAACCAGCCCCAGCATCGACAGATTATTCAGTGAGAACCCCAGCAGTTTCATGACGAACAGGGTACCGATCAGCGATACCGGCACGTCAATCATGGGCATCAGAGTGGCTCGCCAGTCCTGCAGAAACAGGAGAACCACGATAAACACAAGAATGAATGCTTCGAGCAGCGTCTTGAAGACTTCATGCACGGACTCGTCCACGAACACCGTCGTGTCATACACAATCCGGTACTCAAGCCCGGCCTTGAAACGGGTCTCCTGCAACTTCCGCATGGCCTCCCGTACAGACTCCGCCGTGGACAGAGCATTTGAACCTGGAAGCTGATACACAGCCAGAGTCACGCAGGGCTGACCATCCAGCTGGCTGCCCACATCATAGCTTTTGGCTCCCAGTTCTGTGCGACCGATGTCCGCGAGTCGCACAATCTGCCCGTCCGCTCCCGTCTTCACAATGATGCTGTCGAACTGTTCGGGTTCGAGCAATCGTCCCTGAGTGTTGATGGTCAGCTGAAAATCCTGCCCGGTGGGCACAGGCGGCTGCCCCAATCGCCCGGCGGCAACCTGCAGATTCTGTTCCCGCAGAGCTTTCATGACATCGCCAGCCGTCAGATTACGGATCGCAAGTTGTTCGGGGTCCAGCCAGACGCGCATGGCATAGTCGCGGGCTCCCAGAAAGGCCACATCTCCGACTCCGGGAATACGGGCCAGAGTATCCTTGATTTCGATGGTCGCAAAATTGGAAAGGTACAGCTGATCGTATTCGGGGTTTGAGGCGATCAGGTTGACACACATCAGGATGCTGGATGACTTCTTTTTCGTTGTGACACCCTGACGCGTCACCTCCGGCGGAAGTCTGGATTGTGCAATTGCCACCTTGTTCTGCACCAGCACCTGAGCCTTGTCGATGTCGGTGCCAAGTCGAAAGGTGATATCAATCGTCATGGCCCCGTCGTTGGTGCAGCGAGACGACATCGCCAGCATGTTTTCCACGCCATTGATTTCCTGCTCCAGTGGCGCGGCAACTGTTTCTGCAACCACCCGCGCGTTGGCACCGGGGTACACCGCGAAGACC
>JALQWE010000514.1 GCA_023258825.1 Planctomycetaceae bacterium
GATGGGTTTTCACTGAGTGTCACTTTTGCGGGTGGTCTGAGCTCAAAAAATATTGAACTTCTGCAGGTCGAAAAAACTGCGGCCGTTCCTGTTGCCGGTGGCAATTTTACTCTGACATACGATGGAGTAACGACCTCGCCAATTCTCCTGAGTTCCGGTACTTCAGAGCAGGCGAGTGCTATTGGCATAGCACTTCAGAATCTTGCCTCCATCGGCGCTGGCAACGTCCAGGTGGAATACGATTCCACCTCCACACAAACGACGGCGAAATACAACGTCACCTTTATCGGCGGCCGTGCCGGCACGGACGTGGCGGCGATCTCCACGTCCGGAGCACAGTTACAGTATGCCTCTGTTCAGGCCAGAACACTCGGAAACGGCACCCCCGCAGTCAATGAGCGGCAAACAATTACACTCAACAGCGGATCTGCCAGCGGAACATTTCGATTGTCTTTGACTGTCGGCGGACGCACAATTACAACAAGCGACCTTGCGTTTGATGCAACAGCCGCCGCAATTCAGACAGCATTGAATACCGCCCTCGGCACCATTGGCAACGCCTCTGTCGTTCGCCCAGGTGCATCTGGAGCACATACGTTTGATGTCACGTTCGCTGGCGCACTCGCCGGAAAAGATGTTCCCCCGCTGAACATCTACACGGATGTCGTGACACCGAAAGCTGGCGGCACCTTTACGCTCAGCTACGGTGGCCAGACCACTGCACCGATCAGCATCCATGACAACACATCCGCCCAGGCCTTGCAGATTCAGCATGCCCTGCAGGCTCTCAGCGGAATCGGCTCCGGGAACATCAGCGTCCAGTACGACACGTCTTCTGCCAATGCAGACACCGCACCGCGATTTCTGATTTCATCCGGAACCATCGATGCGACAACTATTTCAGCCAATGGCTCCCTGTTGACTAACGGGGCCGGTGTCAGCACGGCCAATATCGCGAGCAGTGCGACCTCGGTGAATGAAGTTCAAACCATTGCGCTGGAAACCGGAACCGTCGAGGGCACATTCACGATCACTGTCGCTATTGATGGCAATCTGCTGACAACTTCAGCGCTGCCCTTCAATTCAACATCGTCAGCAATTGAGTCAGCCTTGAATACGGCTCTTAACGGCCTCGGTTCGGTCGTCGTTGCACTTACAGGTACATCCGGTTCTGCTATTCTCACCGTGACTTTCGGTGGACAACTGAGTGGCAAAAACATCGCACCGGTGACAGTCAACACCAGCACCGCGGCAAAAACAGCCAGCGGAAGTTTTACGATCACTTACGGCGGTCAGACAACTCGAGCGATCAACCTGCTGACCATCGCCACGGACCAGGCTCGTCTGATTGGTCAGGAGTTGCAGCGCCTTTCAAATATCGGCAGTGGAAATGTCGAAGTCACGTGGGACAGAACATCGTCCGCTCAGGAACCTCGTTTTCGAGTGAGTCTGACGGGAGGTTTGTCGTCGACAGCCGCCTCCACATTCACTGTGCAGGGAGCCAATCTTTCTAACGCCACCATCTCAACCGCGGTGCTCACGATTGGTAAAGCCAGTGTCGGGGAAACTCAGCGTCTACTTATCAACGTTGGTAGTGAGTCCGGCAAATTCAGACTTCTCGTGCCAGTCGACAACTCCGTGTATCAGACGGACGAACTTGACTTTGAGGCAGACGCGTCGGAAATACAGGCAGCGCTGAATTCGGCATTGACCACAGTCAGCGGCGAAGTAATTGTCACCGTGCAAACGAACAACGGGCAGCGACAGCTGGATGTGCTCTTCGGAGGATCGCTTGCAGGACGAGATCTGCCGGCAATGCGAGTACTGACAGAGGCTGTGCCCCCCACTGCATCGGGCAACTTCACCCTCAGTTTCAATGGAAAAACAACCAGCGCAATCCAATTAAACAGTGACTCGTCCGCTCAGGCAGCAAATATCCAGACTGCTTTGCGCGATCTTTCAAACATCGGCGACACGAATCTCTCCGTCGTGGCAGACACGACCTTTGCAGGCCCCGGTACACGGTACGTCGTCACCTTCGCCGGGAACCTTGCCGGTCGCGATCTGCCGCAGATTTCCGCCGCTTATCCCGAACTTGCGTATGCCTCGTTGACAACCGGCACCATGACACCGGGAAGAGCCGGTATCGGAGAGACTCAGCGTGTGCGGATTCTGACGTCCGGGAACAACAGCTCGTTCATCCTCTCGTTCGTCGCTAATGGTAACACTTATAGAACCGCCGCGATCTCAACATCTGCAGGCAAAGCTGAGGTTCAGGCCGAACTCACCCGCGTAATCTCTGAAGTTCCTGGCGCTGACATCACGGTGACATACTGGAGTGGAACCGAACTGCAGGTCAGATTCGGTGGAACTCTCAGCCAGGTGGACGTGCCGACGATGGAAGGCACTGCGACCTCAGCAGTGACCCCCGCCATCCTGACTCAGACCGTGGAAGGTTTCCATCAGAGTGCCGTGGAATCTACAACGACCGTTCTGGTAGTTAATTATGCGGCGGATCCTATCGAAATAGCCACGGGCACAGGAACACCCGTAAATCTGACAATTGACGGAAGTCTGGGCGAATTGACGGAAGCAGCGGCCACGATTCGGATGCGCATCGAGGATGACATCCTCGCATCCGGCCGACTCCTAGTGCAAAAGACTTCGCGGCAGGACATCCATCTGCTGAATGGTGACAGTACTGAAGATCTTGAATTACTCTGGATGCAACTGCAGAATGCCAGTCTATTCATCGGAACAGGTGCCACGTTTCAGGCGTCGACGAATACAATTGAAACCACCACAGCCTCTGGATTTTTTGCTGATAATGCAGCCCTGAGTCTGGCAATTGCCACGGTGACCGATCCGACGCCGAGCGACCCTCCTGCAGATCGACGCAAGTGGACTGGACTTGCCGCCACCGCCGGCACAATCACCATTGTCGGCCTGTCAGACCAGTACACACTCTCGGCCAACCGCATTCAGGTTCTTGCAAATTGGGTGTCAAATGGCGAGCAAAGCACCCCGAAGGCGGACTGGTCCGTGCTGTTTCCGGACCCCAGTCAACCACTCCACGACGTGGCACCGGAAACGGAGTATTCGATCAGTGGATCCATCACTGTGGATCTCAATGGCTTCGTCAGAGCCACGGGTGGCTTCACCTATGAAAAAACAAGGCTGGCGAACGTTGATTTGTACGGCGACGGTAAGCCCCTGAGCCTCGACCTACTTCAGATCCGGATGCAGGACGTCAGTCTCTTTGCTGGCACTGGCGCCGTATTCGATTCATCAACGGGAAAAATCGATACTTCGAAAGCCAGCGGCTTCCTCGTTGACGATGCATCTCTGAGTCTCGCCTTCGCTACGGTTACCGATCCGACACCGGAAAATCCAGCCACGGATCACCGGA
>JALQWE010000515.1:0-234 GCA_023258825.1 Planctomycetaceae bacterium
CTGGGATCGGCTTGTTTCTCCCTGCGGGAAACGTACCGGATTCTCTGAATTCCAAGCGGTTCCACTTTCGAAACCAGATTTCCTCCGATATTATTTGCCTTCTGGAAAACAAGTTGATGTCTATTTGTGCGCGCTGACAACGTGTGGTTTCTTTGGGGATTACGCGATTGGCAGGGGCTGTCGACGGTCACAGTCTGAGCGGCTCAGTCGTGTTCGCAACGCTCGACGTCCATG
>JALQWE010000515.1:244-3403 GCA_023258825.1 Planctomycetaceae bacterium
CACTGCGGCAAGGTGCGGCTTAGCGGCATGGCCTGTACTGTTGAGTACAGGAGGCGGGCACGGGATGCGGGCACGGAGCATCCGAAAGTTGTCTGGCAACTGAACGTGGATCGATCGCGTCCTGGTTGTGTGGCACTTTTGACGGATTCCGGGGCGGTAAAACCGCGTTGACAGTTTTTTTAATTTCTTCTGAGGCACGTTGTTCAATCATGGACATTACCCGACTTCGCAACATTGGCATTTCGGCCCACATCGACTCCGGCAAGACGACACTAACCGAACGCATTCTGTACTACTGCGGTCGTATTCACAAAATTCGCGAAGTGAAGGGTGGCGACGGCGGCGCGACCATGGACCACATGGACCTGGAGCGTGAGCGTGGGATCACAATTACCTCCGCGTCGACGCGTGTTGAATGGGAAGACAAGGAACTCGGGACATCGCACCCGATCAACATTATTGACACTCCGGGACACGTGGACTTCACCGTGGAAGTGGAACGCAGCTTGCGCGTTCTGGACGGTGCGATTCTGGTGTTGTGTGCCGTAGGTGGTGTGCAGAGCCAGTCTCTGACCGTCGACCGCCAGATGCGTCGTTACGGTGTTCCGCGCATCGCGTTCATCAACAAGATGGACCGCATCGGGGCCAATCCCGAGAAGGTCATCGGCATGATGAAGGACAAGTTGAAGTGCAATGCGGTTCCGCTGCAGCTGGCAATCGGTCGCGAATCGAATTTCCAGGGCGTGATTGACCTCGTGCGGATGGAAGCGGTGTACTTCGAAGGTGAAAAGGGCGAAGACATTCTCCGCAAGCCGATTCCGGACGACATGAAGGACGCTGCGGACAAGGCCCGTCGCGAGATGCTGGAAGAGCTGTCTCTGCATGACGACGAGCTGATGGGGTTGCTGCTGGAAGAAGCAGAAGTTTCCATCGAGCAGATTCGTGAAGTCATCCGCCGCGCGACTCTGGCCCAGCAGATCACTCCGGTTCTGATGGGAACGGCTTACAAGGACAAAGGGGTTCAGGAAGCTCTGGACGCTGTCGTTCGCTACCTGCCCAGCCCTCCGCAGCGTGAAAAGTACGCCATCGACAACAGCAAGCCTGTTGGCGAAGATGGACAGCACCCGAAGGTCCTCCTCAGCGACTCCAACGACGCGCCGCTGGTCTGCATGGCGTTCAAGACCGTTGTCGAAAGCTTCGGCCAGCTGACCTACACCCGACTCTATCAGGGTAAGATCGTCAAGGGCCAGTCCTACATCAACGCCCGTACCGGCAAGTCGGTTCGCTTCGGACGCCTGGTGCGCATGCACGCCAACGAACGTGAAGACATCGATACCGCCGAAGCGGGCGATATCGTGGCCCTCGTCGGTGTGGACTGTGCGTCCGGTGACACATTCACCGCAGAAGGCTTGTCTGTTTCGCTGGAAAACATCTTCGTAGCAAACGCGGTGATTCGGTTGTCCATTGAGCCGAAAAAACGCGATGACGCCGATAAGCTCAGCAAGGCACTCGAACGTTTCCGTCGCGAAGACCCCACGTTCCGCGTGATGACCGACGAAGAAACCGGCCAGACCCTCATCGCAGGGATGGGCCAGCTGCACCTTGAAATTTACGTCGAACGTATCAAACGTGAATACAAGTGCGAGTGCGTCGTGGGGGAACCACGCGTAGCCTACCGCGAATGCCCGACCAAGTCTGTCGAGTTCGACTACAAGCACAAGAAGCAGTCGGGTGGTTCAGGTCAGTACGCTCACGTGAAGGGCATTCTCGAGCCACTGCCGGAAAACTCCGAAGTATCTTACGAGTTCGTGGACGAAGTCACCGGCGGACGTATTCCCCGTGAATACATCGCGCCCTGCGACGACGGCTTCGAAGAAGGTCTCAAGAAGGGACCACTCGGCGAGTACGAAGTGGTGAACGTCAGAATGCGTCTGCAGGACGGAAGCTACCACGACGTGGACTCGTCGGAAATGGCCTTCAAGATCTGTGCACTCGGCTGTATGCGTGAAACCCTGAAGAAGGCAGATGTTGCCCTTCAGGAACCGTTCATGAAACTGGAAATCGAAGTCCCCGACGAATTCCAGGGCCAGATCACCGGACACCTGTCCAGCAAACGCGGACTTGTGACCGGCTCCGAAGTGAACGGTGGTATCTGCGTGATTAACGCCGAAGCACCGCTGTCCAGCATGTTCGACTACGCCAACGAACTGCGATCCATGACTCAGGGGAAAGGGACCTTCACGATGGAGTTCCTGGCCTACCGTCAGGTGCCTCGCGGTCTCCAGGCAGAAATCCTCGAGAAGCGTCGCAAGGAAAAAGAAGCCAAGGCGGCCATGAAGTAATCCCCGAAGGCTGGGGTGATCCCGGCCCAGTGGTGATGCTGCGGATTCCAGAGAGCTCAGCCCCATGGCTGGGCTCTCTTGTTGCGCAGACCTACAGTCGTTTCAGTTTTAATACCCGGTTGGTACGCGGCAACGTGTCCACAACCGCCCTGCCCTTCGACCTCGTACGTCCTTCTGCAGGAGTGTTTCAAGATGCCTGATCAGTTCCTGAAAGATCTGCTGTCGACACCCGGGACCTCCGGAGGGGAACAACAGATTCAGCAGGTCGTCCGCAGTTTCGCTCAGCAGTTTGCGGCCGACGTCGCGACCGATGTGCACGGCAACGTGTATGCCACTGTGAACCCCGGCGGGCAGAAGACAATTCTGCTGGACGCCCACTGTGATCAGATTGGCCTGATCGTGCGCCATATCGACTCGCTGGGTTTCATTCGAGTGAATCCGGTTGGAGGCTGGGATCTGCAGATTCTGCTCGGGCAGCGCATGCTGGTGCACACCGCAACCGGGCCGATCCCGGGGGTGATTGCACGCAAACCGATTCACCTGCTGGATCCGGACGAACGCAAGACCGTCCCCAAAATGAAGGAGCTCTGGATTGATATCGGATCCGCCTCCGAAGCGGAGACGCGAACGCTCGTTCGAGTTGGCGACCTTGTGACTCCGGAACCCTGCCTGCGAGAATTGCGAAACGGACGCATCTCCGGCGTGGCGATGGATGACCGAGCCGGGCTCTGGGTGATCATGAATGCTCTGAAGCTGGTGGTTGCCGCGCAACCCTCCGTTCGCGTGGTCGCGGTGTCAGCCGTTCAGGAAGAAATCG
>JALQWE010000516.1 GCA_023258825.1 Planctomycetaceae bacterium
TCTCTTCCGAACAGGCACTGCCGCGGTGCTTGGCCACATACATCGCCCGACTGATCTGACTGCCGTTGCGAACTTTGCCCATCATCAGAATCGTATTCGCGTTGGAAAGAATGTCGCCGGAACGGATCGGCCGCGAAATCAAATCGTCCAGCATCACTTCGTGGCTGGTGTACAAAAACAGCCCCCCGATGTCCTGAAACTGGTACGCATGCCGCTGCACTTCGGCTTCCTGGGAGCGAAAGTGGACTTTGAACAAATCCCGCGCCAGCCAGTCGTGGTCTTTTCGCAACACCTGATGATAAATGTAATCAAACAGGTGAAACTGGAAGGAATCAGCATCCTGCGATGTCGGCTCGACACCGTCAATCACACAGCGACGGACGCCGTGCACAAAATTCCCATAGAAAAAAGCAATCGTCTGGTCCAGTCGACGCATCAGATCCGCTTTGAATTCCTGCCATTCCTCAGGCTGCATGTCGCCAATCGTCACTCGCCGACCACCTCGCGTAAACACGTGCAGATAGTCAGAACGAGTCGCCGCGGCATCCCAGACCGAACGGGGCTCAAAGTGATCCACAAAGTGACGCGTTCGCAGAGTCCAGTCCATCATCCGCCGCGCGTATTCAGGCTGGTTCTGAGAATCCCCGCGAGTCGTCAGGTCGAAAATAATTCCGGTCTGGCCTTCCTGCTGCAGCCCGGCGTGGCAGTATCCAATGCCCAACTGCGTCTTGCCAATTCCGGTCGCCCCCATCACGACAGTCAGAGTCCCGGGAATCAGTCCGCCACCCAGTGCTTCGTCAAGTCGCGGGAGGCCTGTGGATTGTCGTTGTGCTGTCATAGGGCTGTCGTCAATGGCTGTGAAGAATTTCCTGTCGAATGGCACTCAGAGGAATCATTCCGCAGGAAAAAGTAAGACGCAGCTTCGACGCACCGGCCGCCGCTGCCCGGCAAAAACATCAGCGATGTGCAGAACGATAACGCTGCCGCTCGGTGAAAACGAGGCTGAATGCCATCGTAGACCGATCGTCCGCAAACCGCGGAGTCCGCTCCGGACGGCTCAGGTGTACGCCCGGCATGCTTCGCCCTGCCTCGTGCACAATAACGGACTCAGCAGAGATTTCCTGTCGGGAAGCCGCCGTTTGCCAAAAACTTCACGGGAACCCGTCCGAGTACCTGAACAGCCCGAACCTGATGCCCTTGCGGAAAACACCGATAAAACGGACGTCTCTGTCCGTTGAACCCACATTCCTCCGGCAGAAGACAAAGACTGCTCCGAAAAAATGGCTGCGAACACACCTCTGACCACGTTCCATGCCCGAACAAGCCTCTCTCGCTTGCCTCGGGAAGGCCCGTCGTCCAGAATTTCCAGCGTGGGCGGTGCCCGCGATCAACGGCGAAGCTGCCGGCAGAAACCTGCCAGTATCGGTGTCCTGTTGTCAGATCGCCGTGTCCACGCATGACGGTGGTTGCCTGCCCAACAGGCTGCGCTTTTCCGGAAAGCTGTTCGATGACTCTTCGTCTGGTTGCTGCCCTGTTCGGATGTCTCGTCTGCTGTCTTCCCCTCCCCTGCCTGCCGGGGCAAGCTGTGGTGTCGGGACAAACAGTTCCGCGTGGATCAACGGATTCAATTCGCTATTCCACGGCGGTCGCCCCCATCCTGCAGAAATACTGCGTGGGCTGCCATCATCGGGCGGATGCCGAAGCCGGTCTTTCTCTGCAGTCTCCGGATGAAATTCTGAAGGGGGGCTCTGAGGGACCTGTTCTGGATGCAACGGACAGCAACAACAGTCGGCTGCTGCAGGTGGTGCTCAGCACTGGCGATGACCACATGCCCCCGGCCGATCATCCTCAGCCTGAAGCAGCGGACATCGAAATTCTTCGGCAGTGGATTCAGAAGGGTGCCCCGTTCGACAGTCGTCGTGCCGTCCTGCCGGCTCTGCCTCGTGTCGCTCCACGTAACAGCCAGGCGGCGATCCCCGTATCCGCTGCAATCAACCGCGACGGGACACAGGTGCTGACCGGACACTTTCGCTTCGCGCAAATCGCGGCCGTCAAAGATCGTCAGGTGCTCCACCGTTTTGAACTTCCGGACGGCAAAGTGAATGACGTGCAGTTCAGTCATGATGAACAGCGCATACTGGTCGCGACAGGCACCCCCGGGCTCAGCGGACGAGCGGTCGCGATTGATGTGGCGACGGGGAACACCGTGGCCGAATACGCAGGTGCTGCGGACGCCCTGTATGCCGCGGTCTGGTCACCTGATGAATCTCTGGTCGCGACCGCAGGCTACGACCGCGTGGTCCGTTTGTACCAGTCGGCCACGGGCACTCTGATTCGCGAACTCCCGGGACACAATGGAGCCGTCTTTGATCTGCAGTTCAGTCCGGATGGTTCACTGCTGGCCTCCGCCAGTGGCGATGCCACCGTCAAAATCTGGCAGGTCAGCAGCGGACAACGCCTTGATACGCTCAGCCAGCCACAGGCCGAACAGTACAGCGTCGTGTTCAGCCCGGATGGCAAGTCTGTCTACGCGGCCGGTGCCGATAGCCGCATTCGTCGCTGGGAACTGATTTCGCGAACCAGTCCGCAGATTAATCCAATTCGTGTCGCCCGTTTCGCGCATGAAGGAGCCATCAGTGTGCTGCGAATTTCTGCAGACGGCCGTTATCTGGTGACAGCGGCCGATAATGGAGCCGTCAAGTTCTGGGATGCGGCCCAGGTCACAGAAGTCTCAGCTCTGGCCCTGTCGCCGGATGCCGTCAGCTGCCTCGCCATCAACGAAAAAGAGCATGCCGTCCTGCTGCTGACGCGCCGTGGGACGTCACGTCAGGAACCGTTGCCGGCTCTGACCACGACGGTTGAACAACAGCCCGTCCTGATGACCAGCAACGCACCAGTCAATGCGCCTGCGGTAGAGACGGCCGTGTCAGAAGTCGAACCCAACGACGAACCGGCACAGGCACCGCTCGTGACTCTTCCCACCGTAATTTCAGGGACGATTCATCGCGATGGAGCGGCCTCGGCGGATGTCGATCTGGCTCGCATCACTGCCAGACGCGGTGAAACCGTGATGGTGGAAGTGCTGGCCGCCCGCGACAAATCACCGCTCGATTCGATCGTTGATATCCTGACGGCCGATGGCCAGCCCGTGCTGCAATACCGACTTCAGGCTGTTCGCGATTCGTATTTCACCTTTCGCGGCAAGGATTCTGACACTAGTGACGACTTCCGGATGTTCAACTGGCAGGAAATGGAGCTGAATGAGTATCTCTACGCGGACGGCGAAGTGGTCAAGCTGTGGTTGTATCCGCGCGGTCCCGATTCCGGGTTCAAGGTCTATCCGGGGTTTGGTCCCCGACAGACCTGGTTCAATTCCACGCCGACC
>JALQWE010000517.1 GCA_023258825.1 Planctomycetaceae bacterium
TCTTCGCCGAACGCCAGGACTGGAAAACCCGTCGAAGCGATGCTCATGTTGGACGTGACCTTCTTCAGATCCTTGTCGTACTTCAAGGCCCAGATACGACCACTGATAAAGTCCGCGTAAACATACATTCCCTGAAGCTCGGGAAGTCGTGTGCCACGATATACAAAACCACCGGTGATAGACTTGCCCAACTGGTGATCATACTCCCAGACCGGTGCCACCAGTTCATCAGTACTGGTCACCGGCTTGTTATTGAAGGGATAGGAGGCTTCGCGAACACTCCAGCCATAGTTTCCGCCCTTTTTGACGATGTTCACTTCTTCCCAGAAATCCTAGGCCCACATCCGCAGCCCACAGATCTCCAGTGCTGCGGTCGACAGTCAATCGCCAGATATTGCGAAATCCATAGGCATAGATTTCCGGCTGAGCCCCCGCACGCGTGAGGAATGGATTGTCGTTGGGAACCGAGTAGTTTTTGCCGGCCTCTGTGTGATCCACGTCGATTCTAAGCAATGATCCCATCAGCGTCCCGAGATTCTGGCCGTGCCCAAGTGGATCATTACGCCCGCCACCGTCGCCCAGTGCGATGTACAGATAGCCATCATGCCCGAAGGCAATAGAACCACCATTGTGGTTGGAAAAAGGCTGCGGAATCTTCATGACGATCTGTTCGCTGGCCGGATCAGCTTTGTCAGGATCCTTCGCAGAAACCCGGAAGCGGGAAATGATCGACGTTCTGGGCTCGAGCGATGAACTGTAGCAAACGTAGAAGTAGCCGTTGCTTTTGTAATCGGGATGGAAGGCCAGCCCCAGCAACCCTTCTTCCGCGTCCTTTCGCCAATCCTGAACTCGATCACGAATATCCAGAAACACGCGAGCTTCCCTGACGTCGCTCTGATTGGGGAACACGTAGATCTGTCCCATCTGCGAGACCACGAAATTGCGCTGGCTGCCATCTCCGGCGTGAGTGAGTGCGAGGAGTCTCAGGGTTGTGATTCGGCCCTCTTCATCCGCACCTTCAAAGCCTTCCCACTTCAGTTCCGGAAATGCCGGCACTCCAGCCAGTTTCAGCTTCCCGTCCACAGGGTCCGCAACTGTTCCGGTCTCAGACAGTTCGCGAATTCGGATGTTACGGAACGCCACCGGATCCCCATGATCCTGAAGACAGATGTGCCCCTTCTCGGCCTTTCCGAACCCTGGAAATTCCCGGAACTTGCTGGCTGCAACTCGTTTGTTCCAGTCTTCATTGCCTATGTGGAAATAGTAATAGCTGACACCGTTGACGGCGACTTCGCATTGGCCGGGTGACACGCGCAGATAGACATGGTTCCACTCACCGGCGGGTCGAGTGGCGTCGTCCATATCAATGCCCTTGAAGCCGACCTGATTTTCAAATCGCGTGGCCCATTCAGGTTTGACCGGCGTGTACAACTGGTACAGCCATCCTGCTTTTTGCGGATCACGACCGGCCACGTTGTCCTGAATCTGCACCTCAGGTCCGGAAGCCCACGGCCGAGGATCATCTTCAGTGACCCGAAACATGATGCCGCTGTTGCCCCCTTCGGAGATCCGATATTCGAGGGACAGTTCGAAGTTTTTGTACTGCTCCGTCGTGACGATGTCGCCTGCACCATTCCGGATTCGCTCCAGAATTCCATCCCGGACAACCCACCCGTCGCTCAGCTTATCAGACCGATAATTCCTCCACCCGGCAGTGGTCACTCCATCAAACAATGGCTTCCAGCCGCCACGCTTTTCGCCTTCTGTCAGCCCACCAGGCGGCGGATCAGCAGCATGGACCACGTCCGCAGTCAACAGACAGGCCAGAATCAATAAAACCCCAGGGAGCCGACGGTGGAGAATCGGTGCAACCATAGTGTCAGACTTTGACTAAGTGAAAGGGAAGTAAACACAGTGAAGGAGAAGTAAGCAGGAATCGCCAACGGCGACCCGTTTCCGAGTATAGAAACTCATGGAACCCAATGGTACCGAATCCGAGCGACAGCCCCCGGTGATGCCGCCTGCGTCGGCCACGCTCTGTCCGTCAGCCTGCTGGGGAATTCCGCGTGGACGAAGCGCCGATGCCACACATCGGCCTTCCCCGAACTAAACCATGGTCACCAACGGCACGCAGAACGGGTTTGATTCCGCACGACATTCCCACCGGGAAGAAAACCATCCGGATTTCCATGTCGAAAATACACAACACGCCCTTACGCTCAAAAAATCAACCAAAATCGCAGCGGATTTTCAGCAGGCAGGCGGATTATCCCCCGTCGACCAACCACTTTCCGCAAGACGCACCGCCTACCGCAACGCGTCGGAAACAGAGTTGCCCACTCCCTTTGACCAGCCGCGAAGCCCAGACTCAGACGGGAAGACCATATCCCCCAACTCTGATCCCTGCGCGGGACTTACGCGGACATGACCGCTCTCTACAATTCACGCGCCGATCGACCAAATCCCCCGCAGCAAACCTGATCGTTCCTGTCGAGGCCACGTGCGGCGTTCCTCAGCATTCTCGAGTCGTTCCGTTGGACATCGGGGGCGGCTGTATTATCCTTTGGGCAGGAGCAATGGGTGGTGGAGGAGTCTGCGTCAGGCGGATCCTGATCGTCGATTGCTCTACAAGGTCCGCTTTGCCGGTGGCCGACAGAACCGCTGTCTTCCAAATTCAACAGGCGAGAAGGTGCTATGATATCGTTCGCTCAGGTTTTTCCCGCATGTGTGTTCGGTCTGGCCCTCGTAGCCTCACTGGCCAATCCCGCCCGCGTGACCTTCGCAACCGACGAAAAGCCCACGCCGGCCCCTGCTGACGCCGCGTCCGCTGCTGACGAAAAGAGCTGGCAGTCCCTGTTCAACGGTAAGGACCTTGACGGCTGGAAAATCACCAACTTTGGCGGAGAAGGTGATGTGCTGGTGGAAAAGGGAGATGTCGTCATTACTCAGGGAGCCGACCTGTCCGGAATTCACACCGACAAAAAACTTCCGAAATCCAACTACGAAGTCCAGTTCGAAGCGATGCGTGAAGCTGGCGGAGACTTTTTTGCGGGGCTGACTTTTCCGATTCGTGACAGTTTCTGTTCGCTGATCATTGGTGGCTGGGGAGGTGGTGTCTGCGGGATTTCCAGCCTCGACGGTATGGATGCCTCAGAAAACGAAACCACAACCTACCAGCAGTTTGAGAAAGGCAAGTGGTACCGCATCCGGCTTGTCGTGCGTGACAATCACATCAGTGCCTGGCTGGACGATTCTCCGACAATTGACACCTCAATGAACATTGGTCTTGTAACCGATGACGGTGAAAGAACCTTTGTTACAAACCGCAATGGCAGCTTGTGGAAAGAAAACATTGAGCATGTTGACTTTGAA
>JALQWE010000518.1 GCA_023258825.1 Planctomycetaceae bacterium
CGTCCGCTGCCCCGACATCACGGACAATGGATTGAGAAGGGCAATCCGCGGTGGTTTCGCGGGGAGTCTTTCCTGTGCCGACACCGCGTCATGGACACTCAGCGAATACACGAAACAGCAACCGACAACAAGTAACGGCTGCAGCCATTTTCTGCAGGTGCTGTCATCAGGCATATAAGGCCTCAATCCACTTGCCCTCGTTCAGAATTGGTACGGGGCGGCCATCCGGCGTGTACAGGTGCTTGTGCGGGTCAATCCCCAGTGACCTGTAAATCGTGAAGGCCACATCGGCAGGGCCGATCGGCGAATCGACGACCTGTGCACCATCGCGATCAGTCTGCCCCAGTACTCGCCCAGGCACAACGCCAGCTCCGCAAAAGAGCAGCGACGCCGCAGGTCCCCAGTGATCCCGCCCTACGTCCTTGTTAATCTTCGGAGTCCGCCCGAACTCGCCCATTACAACGACCAGAACATCTTTGAGCAGACCACGCTGGTGCATGTCTGTCAACAGAGCGGAAAAGCCACGGTCGAAATCAGGAAGCATCCTGTCGAGGCCATCCCAGATCTTTGCATGGTGGTCCCAGCCGCCAGAATTGACCGTGACAAATCCCACCCCCCGCTCCACCAGTCGCCGCGCCAGCAAACAGCTTTGCCCGAACGTTGTCCGCCCATAACGATCTCGCAGCTCAACGGTCTCTGCATCGATCGCAAAGGCGTCGCGGGCTTCTCCGAACAGCACCATCTCAGCCGCTCGTTTCTGAAACTGATTATACGCCGCCAACTGGTCATTGGCTTCGATGGATCTTGCCATCGTATCAACACTGGCAAGGAGAGACTGCCGCCGCTTCACGCGCACGTCCGGCAGAGGCTCGGCACGCGTCACATCCCTAACCCGAAAATTCTGCTCGTTCGGATCACCCGCCTTGAAGGACTCATAACGCCCCCCCAGAAACGCGCTTTTTCCCAGTTCCCAGGTGAACGAAGGATTGCGGGGAATCGCGACGTACGGCGGTAATGTGCCAGGGAAACCGCTTTCATGGGCCGCCACTGCTCCAATGGCCGGCCAATCTCCAAACGGTGTGCCGAACCGCCCGGACATGACCCAGTTGGTGGCGGTTTCGTGGTGATCGTTGTTGTGTGCGCCACCGCGATGCAGGCAGACCTTGTCCATACACTGAGACATCAGGGGCAGCAATTCACAGATCTGCAGCCCCGGCACCACGGTGTCAATGGGTGAATACTTGCCGCGAATTTCAGCGACAGCATCGGGTTTCAGGTCAAAACTGTCATGGTGCGACAGCCCACCTCCCAGGTAAACCAGAATGACACTTTTTGCGCGCCGACTGGTGGTCGGCTGATGCTGATCTGCGGCACGAAGCAGGTCTGCCTCGGTGAGTCCCAGCGCAGTCAGTCCGCCGACTTGCACAAAACTGCGTCGGGAGGCCGGTGACGTTTGAATTTTCAACATCGTGAGGTCTCAATGCTGGAAGGCAAATTCACGGGAATTCAGCAGGGCCCAGAACAGATCCTGAAATACACCAGGTCGTTCTTCCGCCGCAGCGATTGTCAGTTGGGCCTGCACGGACGCCATCTCGGCTTCCGTGGGCCCACGACTAAGCGTTGCCGCAAACAGCTCGCTAACGATCTGCGGGTCTGAGCTTTTACTGGTCAACAGTCGTTGCAGGCGTCCATCAGACGCCTGAATTCGAGCCATCAGACTGTCGCTATTCTGAAGATGCAGCAACTGCGGCAGTGTGACATCACCCGATCTTTCACACGCACACGCAGTGACTCGTTCAGATCGTCCGAATAGCGACAGAAAGTAACTATCCAGTCCCGGATCCGGCACCTGAATTGCGCGAATGCCAAGTGGATACCCCTGAAATGGCTCGGGCTCTCCTGTTGCCGCTCCAATCGCATCCAGGAGCACCTCGGCCGGCAAACGACGAGCCAATGCATGAGAATAAAAACGCTGATCGTGCTGATTCTGTGGAAGTGTGGCGGCTGACCGCTGGTAGGCCTGAGAGTTCAGGATCAGCCGCATGACATGTTTCAGGTCAAAATCTGACTGAACAAACTGTGAGTTCAGATACTGCCAGAGCGCAGGATTTGACGGAGGATTGGTAGCGCGGAGGTCATCCACTGGTTCTACCAGGCCGGTGCCCATAAAATGCTTCCAGAGTCGGTTGACCATTGCCCCGGAAAACCATGGATTCTCAGGAGCAGTCAGCCAGGCTGTCAGCTGTAGTCTCGGATCGGTCCCTGGCGGTACGTGCACTGGACGGCGATCCAGGTGCTGCGGAGACAGTATCACACCGGTGCGCGGCTGTCTGACGGTGACTGCCGCATCCTGATTCCGGCGGATTTCCTGTTCCAGCTCACCAATGCGTTTCTGAAGACCGGCAAGCTCATCACCCTCTACTGTTTGCCGTAGTTTCGTCTGCTGTTCGGACAACTGCTGTTGCAGATTGAGTACGTGCCGTGTCGCCACATGCAGACTGCTCTCGCCTTCGTCAGGATTTTTCCGCTGCAAAGCCAGCCGGGAAAAGAAGGCCACAAACTGATAATAGTCGTCCTGGGTGTAACGCTCGAGCGGATGATTGTGGCAGCGGGCACAACCGATGCGGGTGCCAAGAAACGCCTGAGCTACGGAGTCGGCGATGTCAGATTCTTCTGCTGATTTTTCACCAATGGTCACTATGTAGTAACCGACAGGTGGGTTGGCGGTCGTGGAGCCAGTTGCCAGCAACACGTCTTCTGTCAGCTGTTTCCAGCTGCGTCCTGCGACCAACTGCTGCCGAATCCACTGATGAAAACTACGGACCCCCTTTCGACCACGAACATCATGATCCCGTTCCACACGATTCTGCAGCAGATCGCTCAGTAGCAGAGCCCAGTAGTCATGGAATTCCGGCCGCTGCAGCAGACGGTCTACGAGTTTCGCTCGCTTGTCAGGTTGCGCATCCGCCAGAAAGTCCCGTATCTCCTCAGGCGTGGGCAAGGTACCAATTGTGTCCAGCATACTACGACGCAGAAATGTCGCGTCGTCAATCGCCGGCGACGGCGGAATCCTTAAGGCATGCAACCGCCCGAATACATGCTGGTCTATGGGCCGATTCCCCACGTCGTAAAGGTCCTCGTCAGGTGCCTCATCACGTGGCATGGTGAAAGTCGCTACTTCGACCTCACCCTGAAAACTCACTCTCACGACATGCTCGCCATGGCGGTGGGCCTGGACCTGGCCAGTAGCGGTGACATCGAGGATCGAGTTGTCACCGGAGGCGAATCGGGCCAGCGATGTGACGTCGCGTTTAGAGCCATCGCTGAAAAATGCCCACGCGATCAGTTGTACCTGATCCCCGGGACGAA
>JALQWE010000519.1 GCA_023258825.1 Planctomycetaceae bacterium
CACTTCTGGCACAGGCCACCTTGCCGCTTGAAACCGACAAAATGAGAATCCGCCCGTCAACGGACGAGCGCGGTCTGGTCAGTCGCTACTCCTATGATCTGCTGGCCAGTGCACTCACGCAGTCAATCGTGGATTATGGCACAGGCAGGCAGAATCTGACGAGTGATTTTGAAGTGGATAATCTCGGACGGACCACGCAGACACTGGGGCCTGCTCATCAGGCCGTGATCGACGGTGTTGCAAAGACGGTGCGAACAGCCTCGTGGACCGTCTATAAGGACGCAATCAGTCAGACGCTCTCAGCCGGTGGTTTTGCCGAAGGGACAGCGCCGAATTATACGTTCACGCTCGTGAATCCCGTTTCCATTACGAACGTCAATAAGAACGGGAATGTGCTGGAGCAGATCCAGGCGACACGGGCCTCAACGAGCGGAAAACTGCAGCCATCGGACACGTTCGCTCAGTCCACCTACGTTCGCTGGACCACCAACCAGTATCAGCAGTGCTGCCGATTGTCATCCACGCGCGTCTACCATCTGATCCCGGCTTCCGGCGTGGGTGTGGAAGGGACCAACTACAACACGACGTCGTTCGGATATGACGACATGTCGCGTCGACATCAGGTCACCAGCCCGGGCGGCACAATCAGCTTCAGTGTCTTTGATGATCGAGGTCTGACAACGGGGCTGTACGTCGGGACCGACGATACGGGTGCTACACAGGATGATCCAACCGGCGGCGGTGCTGCCGGCAACAACATGGTGCTCGTGACTTCCAGTCGGTATGACGGTGGAGCCGGTGGCGGGGACGGAAACCTGACGACTTCGTGGAGCTGGCTGGACAGCAGCACCAGTCGTCAGACGACATTTGGCTATGATTTCCGCAATCGGCAGACTTCCGTGTCGGGCCCCGAGAACTCATGGTCGGGCAGTACGTACAGCAATCTGAATCAGTTGACGGAACAGGTTTCCCGGAACGGTTCGGCGGCGGCCGTGCTGCTGTCGAAGAACGTGACGGACTACGATATCCGGGGGCGCGTGTACCGGACGACAACCTGGGCTGTGAATCCGTCAACGGGTGCACTGGGGAATTCTCTGGTCAGCAATACGTGGTATGATCAGGGCGGAAATGTGATCAAATCACTGCCAGCCGGTTCGTCGCTGTTTTCCAGGACGATGTACGACATTCTGGGGCGAGCAACGAGTCAGTACACAGGTTATGACCTTGACGAATCGACGTATGCGGAGGCTCTGACCGTCACGGGTGACACGATCCTTGAGCAGTCATCCAGCAGTTACAACGAGGTGGGGTCGGTCCTTTCAGTCACTGCCAAACAGCGTTATCACGACGCGCCGGCCAGTCAGACGGGTGCGCTGGGAACACCGACGACGAGCCCGAAAGCCCGCGTGACGTATTCCGCCTCGTGGTATGATGGTACGGGCAGGGCCACGGCGGCGGCGGACTATGGAACCAATGGCGGAGCAGCCTTCACCCGGCCGTCCACTCCGCCGGCATCTTCCGACACAATTCTGGTTTCCGTGACATCGTTCAACAGTGATGGCGAGGTTCAGTCGGTGACCGATCCCGCCGGCATGGTGACGCAGCTGGAATATGATGCGGCCGGACGGCGCGTCACACAGATTGAGAATTATGTGTCCGGCGGCACTCAGGCCGATCAGAACCGAACCACATGGACCACATATACTCCGGATGGCCAGGTGGCGACACTGACCGCCTCCAACAGCAGCACCGGCAACCAGCAGACCACGTACACCTATGGGACCACACTCTCCAACTCGGCGATTGCCTCCAGCCAGCTGCTGCGGTGGGTTCAGTATCCCGATTCCAGTGGATCCGGCGGTGACTACGTAACATACAGCTACAACCGCCAGGGCCAGCAGACGCAGGTGACAGATCAGGGTGGCTGCCAGCATGCCTTTGACTACGACGGGCTTGGGCGGCAGATTCATGATCGGGTACTGACGCTGGGAACAACGGCAATTGGCAACGCCCGGCGGATTTCGACAGTCTACGATTCGCGTGGTCTGGTCAGTACCATCACCACATGGGATGATTCCCGCGTCGGCTATGGATCGGTATTGAATCAGGTGCAGAATGTGTACAATGACTTTGGTCAGCAGACACATTCGTATCAGTCCCATGCGGGCAGCGTCGATCTCATGAATACGCCGAAAGTCCAGTACAGTTATGCCAGCGGATCGGCCAACACGATTCGCATGACCGGCATGACGTACCCGGACGGTCGAGGTCTGTCCGTGGATTACGGAACCGCCGGTGACATCAACGACGCCAGCAGCCGCGTGCAGTCCCTGAAATTCACGGCCGAAGCCTTCAGCCTCGCCGACTATCAGTATCTGGGAGCTTCCGGCTTTGTGAATCAGGCGTCATCACAGCCCGGCATCAGCTGGACACTCTACGGGTCCGGCACGGATCCCGACACCGGCGACATTTACTCCGGGCTGGATCGGTTTGGCCGGATCGACAACTGCCTGTGGCAGAAAGGAACGACCACACTGGCGCAGATCCAGTACGGCTACGACCGAGCCTCCAACCGCACCTGGCGTCAGGACGGTGTGCTGTCCGGTTATGATGAACTGTATCAGTACGATGGCCTGCAGCGGCTGAAAGACCAGAAGCGAGGGACTCTCAACAGCACACACACAGCCATTACCAGCAGCACGTTCCAGCAGCAATGGGGACTGGACGCCACGGGCAACTGGAGTTCGTTCAAGCAGGACGATGACGGCAGCGGCAGCTGGGATCTGGTGCAGTCCCGCTCCGCCAACAAAGTCAACGAAATCACCAACATCAGCAATTCGACGGGAACGGCATGGAACACGCCCCTTTACGATCCGGCCGGGAACATGATCGGTATTCCGAACGGCGGAGCCACCGTGACGGGAGCCACTCCAGCCTGGGTGCCGTTTACAGAAAGCCAGTGGACGGGCTTCACGGAAGCCCAGTGGAATGCCTTTACAGAAGACACCGGCACGACTCCGCAGCAGATCACCGCCCAGTACGATGCCTGGAATCGGCTGGTGAAAGTGATCACGACTCCGCTGAACTTTGTGGAGAATCTCTACGATGGACGCGGCTTCCGGATCGGTCGCAGGACAACCGTGAGCAATACGGTGACGGAAGACCGGCACTACTACTACACCCCGGGCTGGCAATGCCTGGAAGAACGCGTGGGCAGCGTCACCACGGCCGAACGTCAGTTTGTATGGGGCCTGCGGTACATCGATGATCTGGTGATCCGCGATCGTTCGACCGCCAACAACGGCACCATGAATGAACGCCGCTACGCCATGCAGGACGGCAACTGGAACTCCATCGCCAT
>JALQWE010000520.1 GCA_023258825.1 Planctomycetaceae bacterium
TGGGAGGGCGAAGTTCCGCCTGAGCCGCGAGTGTGTTTGCGGCGTGGCAGGAGCCGCGCCCTCACCGAAAATGCATCCCCCGTCCGCGACTCGCACGCGTTTGACGCGCACGTTACACTCTGCGGCATACCCTTTCTGTCATCAGTCAAGGCCGGTCGCAAACCGGCCCGACAGCACTCGGAGTGGACGAATGAAGCGACTTGAGCGACTGGCAGTGCTGTGTTTTGCAATCACACTTTTTAGTGCTTCCCTGGGCGCTCAGGACGCCGCTCATTGGCCACAGTTTCGCGGGCCAGGCGCGCGGGGTGTCGTCGAAACAGCCGGCATCCCTGAAACATGGTCCGCAACCGATAATGTGGAGTGGAAACGGGATCTGCCCGGCCGGGGCTGGTCATCGCCAATCGTCTGGGGAAAGCACGTCTTTCTGTCAACGGTGATCAACACAGGCACATCGGAAGATCCCAAAAAAGGCCTTTACTTCGGTGGCGACCGAATGGCCCCGCCAGAGTCCATTCACCAATGGAAGGTGATGTGTCTGGACCTGGCCACTGGTGACGTTCGCTGGGAACGGCAGGTTCACGAAGGTCAGCCGAAATCCTCGATCCACATCAAAAGCAGCTTCGCCTCCGAAACAGCGGTTACGGACGGCGAACGCGTTTATTTCTGCTTCGGCAATCTGGGACTCTTCTGCTTCGATTTTGCGGGAACTGAACTGTGGCGACATGAATTGCCCGCGTTGCCGATGAGATTTGGCTGGGGAACCGCCGCATCCCCCGCACTGCATCAGGGCCGGTTATACTACTGCAGCGACAACGAAGAAGCCTCGTACCTGCTGGCACTCGATGCCGCCACCGGTCAGGTCATCTGGCGCACGGAACGCGCTGAGAAAAGCAACTGGTCCACCCCCTTTGTCTGGGAGCATCCAGAGCGGACCGAAATCATCACGGCAGGAACCGGAGGAATCGATTCGTATGATCTGGATGGTCAGCCGCTCTGGTCACTCCGAGCTGGTATGTCCAGCATCACCATTGCAACGCCCTATGCCGCAAACGGATTGCTTTACGTCAGTTCAGGCTACGTCATGGATCCGAAGCGGCCGATTTATGCGATTCGTCCCGGTGCGGCCGGCGACATCACACCAGCGGACGGTACGGCATCAAGCGAATTCATCGCGTGGTCACTGCCGAAATCCGCTCCCTACAATCCGACCACCCTCGTCAGTAATCAACGCCTGTTTGTGCTTTATGATCGGGGATTCATCGCGGGGTTCGATGCCACCTCAGGCCGTGAACTGTTCAGTCAGCAGCGACTGCCCAACGGACGTGCCTTCACGGCATCGCCCTGGGCCGTCAACGGAAAAATCTTCTGCCTGAATGAGGATGGTGTCACCTTCGTTCTGCAGGACGGAGATCAGTACCAGCTGTTAGGCACCAATTCGCTGGCCGAAGACGACATGGGCATGGCTTCCCCGGCCATTGTCGGTGACCGCCTGCTGATCCGGACGTCTGCCCGAATCTACAGCATTCGTCAAAAATCGGCCGCCCCGGCAACACCTCAGTAATTCACCCTTGCTTCAATGACTCAGCCAGGACAGCGGACCAGACCGTGGGGCCGTGAACCGCCGATCCGCAGCACAGGCCTGTCAGAGAGACTTCAGGATTTCGTCATGAACTTTCCGCAGACCATGGTCCTGACACTTGTGCTGCTGGTCCTCGGACCAACGTTGTCGTCGGCCGATGACTTGCCATTTGTCGGCAGCACTGAACTTCCCACGGTCGCAGAGGCCAGTCAGTTCGAAGCCACCAGCACATCCGAAGAAGTCCTGATTTTTCTTCGCAACTGTGACGCTCCTGCCGAACATGTCCGGTACTTCGAATTCGGACGTACCTCTCAGGATCGTCCTCTCGCCGGTCTCATCATCGCAGACCCGCCAGTCGCCAGTCCGGCCACGGATGAACGACTGACAGTCATGCTGCTGGGCAACATTCACAGTGGCGAATGTGACGGCAAAGAAGCCCTGCTGATGCTGGCACGAGAGTTAGCGTTGACTCCACAGCATCCGTGGCTGAAGCAGCTCGTACTGATCATCGTGCCGAACTACAACGCTGATGGCAACGATCGGATGGCTGTCACCAATCGCCCGGGGCAGATCGGCCCCCTGCGTGGCATGGGAACTCGCGAAACCGCGCAGGGCTTCGACCTGAATCGAGACTTTGTCAAACTGGAAACGCCGGAGGGGCAGGCACTGGTGAAACTGATTGACCAGTGGAATCCCCACGTCTTCATTGATTGCCATACCACCAACGGGTCCATCCATCGTTATCCGCTGACCTATGACATTCCGCACAATCCCGCTGTTCCGGAAGCACTGCGTCATTTTCTACGGCACCAGCTGATGCCGGATGTGGGCACCAGAATGCAGGCCGCGGGATTTGACACGTTTTATTATGGTAATTTTGCCCGCGAGCACACACGCTGGGAATCCTTCGGATTTGAGCCTCGTTACAGCACAGAATACCTGGGCCTGCGTGGTCGCATCGGTCTCCTTGCAGAATCCTACAGTTACGCGGACTACAGGACTCGAGTCCTGGCATCGCGTCAGTTTGTGCGGGAGTGCATCGAATCAACGATCCAGCGGTCAGCAGAAATCGCCTCGTTACTGAAAACCATCGAACAGCAGGCATCTGGTTCACAGCGAGGTACCAACGACGAATCGCTGCCTCTGAACGCCACCGTTCAACCCTATCCGGAAAAGGTGATCGTCAAGGGACGAGTCCCTGGGACCGACGAACCACAGGATTACGCGGTCGAATTCTGGAGCCGCTATGAGCCCACACTGCAGGTCAGGTTTCCGTACGCCTATTTGATTCCGAATCCCGACCGGAACATCCTCGCCAACCTGGCAAACCACGGCGTGCAGATGTCTCAGCTGACCAGCTCCACTCGGCTGATGGTCAAGACCCGCACCGTCACCGCGATCAGGAAAAATCCGACCGCCTTTCAGAAGCACCAGCTGATGCAGCTGGAAACGGAAGACCATGACGAAGTTCGTGAATTCCCGGCGGGCACCTGCATTGTTCGCACCAGTCAGCCACTGGGACGATTGGCCGCATGGCTACTGGAACCACAATCCTGTGACGGCCTGGTCACATGGAACTTTTTCGATGGTGTGCTGCAGGAAGGCACGCGGTTCCCTGTCTACTGCCTGATGTCACCGACGGACATCGCCACCGAACCCATCTCTGCAAGGCCCTGAGTCTTCGGCCATGCGGAATGGTGAAACGAGCCCCCGGTCGGTTCTACCGGAAAGGCTCACTGTGGCTCGGGATTCCCTGAGGTGTCCGTTTT
>JALQWE010000051.1 GCA_023258825.1 Planctomycetaceae bacterium
AGATCAGGAAACCACCGCGTTCTTCGGATGCGCCACGACACTCAGCAGCTGCTCAATCAGCGAATCCACTGTGATTCCCTGCGCCTCGGCACGATAGTTGGGAAGGATTCGATGGCGGAGTACCGGTCCGGCAAGGGACCGAATGTCCTCGGTCGAGACAAAGGATCGTCCATCCAGCAACGCCAGAGCTTTGCCGCCCAGGACCAGATACTGCCCCGCTCGCAAGCCGGCTCCCCATGAGACGAACTGGTTGACGAAATCCGGAGTCCCCGATTGACCAGGACGCGAGGCTGATGCGAGGCGTACGGCGTAACGAATCACGTCGTCAGCAATCGGAACCCGCTTCACAACCTCGTGAAATTCCCGCAGCGTTTCCCCGTTAAACAACGGTCGTACGGGTTCCGGTGGACGTGCTGTAGTCTGTCGCACAACTGCCACCTCCTCATCTTCCGGAAGATAATCAATGAGGACATTGAACATGAATCGGTCCAGTTGCGCTTCCGGCAGCGGGTACGTCCCTTCCATTTCGATGGGGTTTTGAGTGGCAAGTACGAAGAAGGGTTCTGCCAGTGGATAGCGACGCCCGGCCGCAGTCACCTGATGCTCCTGCATCGCTTCCAGCAGAGCGGACTGAGTTTTGGGCGGAGTCCGGTTGATCTCGTCAGCCAGCAGAACATTGGCAAACACAGGCCCCGGAATGAATCGCATGCAGCGGCCGCCGTCCGCACTCTCTTCCAGAACCTCCGTCCCCGTGATATCCGCAGGCATCAGGTCCGGGGTAAACTGGATTCGATTGAACTGCAGGTCAAACAACTGAGCAATCGTTTTGACCAGCAGAGTCTTGGCCAGTCCCGGAGCTCCGGTGATCAGGCAGTTACCTCCCGCCAGAAGTGAAATCAGCAGTTGCCGGACCACGTCCTTCTGGCCCACAATCACCCGCGATAACTCGGAGTCAATCTGCTGCCGAAACTGACGCAGCTGACCAATCAACTCTCGTTCACGTTCCGCCGTCAGTTCAATCGGTGCCATACCGTCGCCTTCAGTTCACTGAATTTGTCTGCCGCGTGCCGGCAACACGGTGCTGCGGGGCGCACGTCGCTGTGTCGTTCTGATCGTTTGAGACACTCAATGCGTCATCGCATAAAAAATGATATTGATCCCGAGCGGATAAGCTTTCTTTTCAGAGAACTCCCGGAAGTACCAGGGATCCTCACCCTCCCGCTCCCATCCATCACCCAGATCGGTGTTGTGGCAAATCATTGCCATCATCCGTCCATTGTCATCAAACAGTCCCTTGTAGTGGACTTCTTCTGTCCCGTATCCCTGTGCTGAATACACTTCACCGTTGGCCATCTGACGAGCATACCCGATCGCCGGAATCTGAGGTCGCTCTTTCAGGTCGTACACGCAGTGGAAAATTGGATGATCCAGAGGCAGTTCGACCGGTTCACGTTCCGGGAATACCTGCTTCAGTTCGCGGTAAAATCCCTCCCATTCCTCGTCGCCCCAGAAATCGTCGACCATCAGAAACCCGCCATTCAGCAGGTAAGAACGCAGGGCCGCACGTTCATCATCCTCAAGATAAATATAACCAGGCTCAATCATGTAAATGAACGGGTAGTCAAACAGTCGTGGATCCGTCAGTTCCAGAATCACCCCGTCCGGATCTGTGTGCAGCGATGTCAGTTGCTGCAGCCGATAGGAAAAGTTCAGATCAGCGTCAGGATAGTCTGTCTGCCAGCCCCATCGGCCCATCGAGCGATAACGGATGCGGACAAACGTAAAGACGTCCTTCGAAAAGTTTTCGTCGACCTTCCAGTCCGGCACTCCATTCCGCTCGACACGCCCGTCCGGGCCATACATGCTGCGGTATCGACCACGCTGGCCAAATTGTGCCATGACAGCTGCGGAGACGCACAACGTCAGGATGGCCGTGGCGACCGTCAATGCTCGTCGGTTCATTGTCCAAACCTCCAGCCCCGAGTTCACTCGCTGCCCTGCGCCAGTGACAGGCTTTGTTCGTTGCCGCTGCCACACTTCCATCCCCATGGTCCCGCTGATCCTTAACGCGATCGTCACGGTTATCAATGGTTTTCCGGCAGAATGAAGGTGCGAAAACGTGATTGCGACGCGACGTCATGCCTGTGAGCATCGCTTTCACGCTATGAACACCAGCCCGCCCCACCTGAGGCCGTCAAACTCTCCCAGATTCGTGTGGAATTTGCCACTGCACGACGCCTTTTTGATGAGGTCGACACCCAGATTCACAGCCGTCGTCTCCCTGCATCATTTCCCTCAGCCCGCGACCACGGACAAGGGGCTCAGAACGTCGGCGAATGCCTCCGGCTGGGAGTGCATCAGGCCGAGAAGCAACTTGTTCCAGCCACGGTCCCCCACTCAGGTCTGCGTCCATCGCTGCAGTTGCTGCAGTATGTTGTCCAGAACCGGGCCGTCACTCTCCGGCCGTGTCGGACTGGAACTGTGTGTCAACTGCGTTCGAATCCATCCCCGCCGCGCCAGAAACATAGCCGCAGAATGTTTGTAAGCCGGAACCGGTTTGCGGAAGGCAAAAAAGCCAAGGTACTGCAGGACGTCATTCAACTGGAAGAACTCACTGTCTCCGGACATCCAGTACTGATCTCGTTTTGCAAACAAATCCGGCGCAAAACTGCTCAATCCCAGCAGGTAGTCGCTGCCCCACGCAACCATGTCAATCGCCAGATCGTTCCCCGTCAGCACCAGAAACTCAGGACGCTGCTCGTCACGCCACGCCAGTCGCTGCCATTCCAGCCCGCGTTCCAGTGAAGAATGCTTGGCCCCGTAGCACTGAGGAATCTTCATCAGGCCACGATACACTCGCTCACTGTAAATCTGCCCGAACGGTGCAAACATCGTCCCCAGTTCAAAACCCAGGAAGCGATCTCCGTAACTCGCCAGCTCTTCATAACTGCAGACAATGTCGTCGTCCGACTGCTGTGTCAGACCATACGACTGAAAAATCACCGGTGTCCCGGAGTGACTCTGGATTTCTTCCATTCGCGAGGCATAGGTCGCGGCATCAAAACCACTCCCCGGGACATCACCCACAAAGGCGCCGGCCACAAAGGGCTGTCCCGCCGCAACACTCCTGGTACGCCGCAGGACTTCCAGTCGCGTACTGCCATCCAGCAGATTCACATACCCCGTGTCCATATTCACAGCCGGAATCAGCCCTGCCTGCAGAGTTCGAGCCACATGCTGCTCGAAACTGTTCCAGTCCACTTCGCCGGCCGACAGAAACGGCAACAGCACGGCCGACATGCCCGTGATCCTGCGCCGTGGTCGCCATGCCGGTACCGGAATCGCTTGTGCCTGCGGAACACTCACCATACTCAACTCGCTCACTCCGGATGTACGCCGGGCAGGGATACTTGCAATTCATTACTGGACAACAGACGCGTTCGTTGGCCACTGACCGTCGATGATGTCCCGGGGCGAAAGCGTCTCTGGATCCACAACCAGATGCACAAGTCGCTGTCGCTTCCATGTGTAGGTGATATGCACCAGTCCGTCAGCCGTCTGAATCACAGCCGGATAAGAAAACTCAGACTTCGGGGTGTTCTCCAGCGTCAAGGCCGCCTTCCATGTCTGGCCATCTTCACTGGTCGCCAGATTGATCATCTCGCGCCCTCGCGGAGTTCCCCGGCCGCGATACGTGTGGTTGTAAACCAGCAGGTGCCGCCCGTTTTTCAAGGTCACCGCGTCAATCCCGCTGTTGGGGTTGGGAAGCATGGTGGGTTCCGGATCTGTCCAGGTCAGCCCACCATCGGTTGAGAGCGTGGAGACGATCTGGCCATTGCCGTCCTGATTGCGACACAAGGCCTGAATGCTGCCATCCGGATGCGTCAGCAGTGTCGGCTGAATCAGGCCGATCTTTCTGCCGTCGTGGATGGCTTCCGTTCGCTGCCATGTCCGCCCAAAATCCGATGTCCGCTCAAAATGTACTCGCCAGCCATCTGATTCCGTACTGCTGCCACACAGCAGCGTTCCATCTCGCAACAGCACAGGCTTGTTCCGTACCGGTCCGTCAATATGCTCCGGAAGCCGGCAGGGTGGCGTCCACGTTTTCCCATGATCTCCGGACATTGACATCATTCCCCACCATGAGGCCGGGTCGGGACCGCATTTCCAGTACAGCACCAGAGGGCCCTCGGGATACTGAAACAGCACCGGATTCCATGTCGGATGCCGATAAACACTGCCGTCACCCCGCACATACTGCACTCCGTTCGCTACTTCCTCAGGAGCCGTCCACTGACCGCTGCGAAAGTGCGAAATCCAGATGCCCACGTCCGGATGCTTCTCTTCCGTTCCGCCAAACCAGGCCGCGATCAGTCCTTCAGGTGTCTCTGCAATCGTCGAGGCATGACATTCCGGGAATGGCGCGGTCTCATAAATGAATTCCCGTGAACGCAGTCCGGGAACTTCACTGCCACTGCCTGCGCTCGCCACAAGACTCCACACGAAAACTGCCAGGGCACAGGCATATCCCGCGTCGCCACGTCGCTTTGACACTGCTGCTTCTCCCGATTCTCTGAAGACCGTTGCGGCGATTTCTCCGGAACCTGATCCCGACCCGTTCTCGCAGGGCCGCACTGACCCGCAGCGTTCCAGAACCAAACAGCCGCTTATTGAAAACATCGCAGGATCAGACCCACGCCAACACACAACGCTAAGGTTACTGCGAGCCCCTGTCGGAAGGCAAATGTGAGTCCCAGGGCAAGTGCAGTGATCACGATTGCTTCCGGATTCACCGTGCCCCAGTCCGGCCATTGCAGTTCCAACAGCCCCCACGAAAAACTCTGACGTGCCTGAAACAACGTGGATGTCGCCAGACTGATGCCCAGAGTACTGACGACGCCAATCACTGCCGCTGAAACCGAGGTCAGTGCGCTCTTCAACCATTTCACCCGCAACAGATCGTCCAGCCACGGCGCACACAGAAAGACCCAGAAAAAGCAGGGCACAAATGTTACCCACGTGGTCAGAATCGCTCCCAGTGTTCCCGCCACCCACGGAGACAGGTGCAGGCTGTTTCGAGCCGCCGCGAGAAATCCCACGAACTGCACCACCATGATCAGCGGCCCCGGCGTCGTCTCGGCCATGCCCAGCCCATCCAGCATCTCCTGACGCGTGACCCAGTGAAAGTGGTCCACCGCCTGCTGTTCCACATAACTCAGAACCGAATAGGCTCCTCCGAAGGTCACCACCGCCGCTTTGCTGAAAAACACCGACAGTTGTACCCAGACACTGCCAGCCCCCGTTGTTCTGTACAGGACCAGCAATGGTCCAAACCAGAGCGTCAAGAAGATGGCGCTGACTTTCAAGGCCCGTGTGACGCTCCGTTGCCATCCCGGACGCCGTGTTACCTCACCCGTTGCAGGCGAGACGGTCACTACACCGCCCGAAAACAGACCTGGGGCCAGTTTCTCACCCACCAGACCCGCGATGGCCGCCAGGCAGATGACCACCGGAAAACTCAGCACATGAGCCCACAACAGCAGAAAGGCCACGATCGCCGTCACCGTTAACCAGCGATGCTTCAGAACTCGCCGTGATAACTTCACAACCGATTGAGCAATGATGGCCAGCACCGCACACTTCAGACCGAATAACGCGCCGTCGAAAAAATCCGTTCCCCGCAGAGCCACATATAAATAACTCAGCAGCAGAATCGACAGGAATCCCGGAAGAATGAACAACAGCCCGGCGATCAGGCCGCCACGCGCTCCATGCATTAACCAGCCCAGACAGGTGGCCAGTTGCTGAGCTTCCGGCCCCGGCAAAAACATGCAGAAATTCAGCGCGTGCAGAAACCGTCGCTCGTCAATCCAGCGCTTCTCTTCCACAACCACCTGATGCATCACAGCAATCTGTGCCGCAGGGCCGCCAAAACTGAGCAGCGCGATCCGCAGCCAGACGAAAAAGGCCTGACGCAGTGTCGGTCGCTCCGAATCCCCAAAGGATTCGCCTGAAGCCGCAGGAAGCGTATCACTCATGAAGAGTTCCCGGTGGACGAACAACATCGTCCGGCAGCAAATGGCCCATCTTGTCCTTCTTGGTGGCCATGTAACTCGTGCGGCATGCATGCGGCGGAGCTACGATCGGTACCTGCTCCACCACCGTCAAATCCACTCCCGTGTACACGAAGGCATCCGTCTTTTTCGGGTTGTTCGTCAACAGCCGCACACGACTTAGTCCCAGATCCTTCAGAATCTGTAACCCAACCATGTAGTCACGCATGTCCGCCTTAAAGCCCAGGCGGTGGTTGGCTTCCACAGTGTCCAGACCCTCGTCCTGCAACTGATAGGCTTTCAGTTTTGCCAGCAGTCCAATCCCACGCCCCTCCTGCGGCAGATAAACCACCGCTCCGGTACCCTCCGCCTGAATCATCGACATCGCGATTCGCAGCTGATCGCCACAGTCGCAGCGCAAGGAATCCAGCACGTCCCCGGTGAAACAACTGGAATGCATTCGCACCAGCGGGGCGTCCACACTGCTCAGGTCCCCCCAAACCAGCGCCAAAGGCTCCTGATTCTCATGAGCCACCTGGTATCCGATGACCGTCGGTGTTCCGAATTCCGCGGTCGGCAGAGGAACAGAGACGACACGCGTGACCAGATGCTCCCGAATGCGGCGGTACCGAATCAATTCTTCAATGGAGATCATCGGGATCGATAAGGAACGCGATAACTCCTGCAACTCCGCGTAGTCCGCCATCCCATGGCTTTTCTGACTGCAGATCTCAATCAATGCCCCCACCGGACGCCGGCCCGCCAAACGCATCAGGTCCACGGTGGCTTCGGTATGCCCAGCCCGACGCAGGACGCCGCCCTCCATCGACAACAGCGGATTCACATGCCCAGGCTGCAGAAAATCCTCCGCCACACACTGCGGATTGGCCAGCGCCCGAATGGTTCGCGCGCGATTTTCGGCACTGACACCCGTTCCCGCGGTGATGTGATCCACCGCTCGCAGGAATGCAGTTTTGTTCGGCGTGTTATTGCTTGATTCTTCCACCACCGGCCGCAGTTTCAGTCGTCCCGCTTCCTCAGCCGTTACCGGAACACATAACGTGCCCCGACCGACCCGCAGCATAAAGTCCACCTGCTCCGGCGTGATGCACTCCGCCGCACAAACGAAGTCCCCTTCGTTCTCCCGGTCTTCGTCGTCGACCACAATGACCAGCCCGCCGGACTGAATGGCCAGAATGGCCTGCTGAATCGTATGAAGCGGCACGCTGCAGCTTTCGTTGCATCAAAAAAGGACCGGATTTTCCGGGAAACCAGTTGCGACTCTTCCCGCCCAACTATAGTCGTCCAGTCGCCAAAAAGAATCGGTCGACCGTGACTTTGGTGAGTCCGGGAAAATCATGGGGCATACAAGTCGGCAAACGCCCGCCGATAGGCCCGCTCACCCTCCGGAAACAACTCCCGAAACGTGGCCTGCTGCGTTGCCCCATGCTGCATACGCCGCTTTTCATACACCGGCATCCTGTGCCCCGTCACCTGCTCAATACCCCGCCGTACAATGTCCCCTTTCAGGGCATACAGCCGGTCATGGTCCCAGTCCGTCATCTCAATAAACGGGATGCCTTCTGACACCTCAATCACATTCGGCAAGGCAAACGGACTGAACCCACGAAAGCCTGTAGCCGCTGCAGGTGCCCACGTGCGGACATGCCCACGACTCTGGCCGCCACTGTACGTCAGCGAATGCTTCACCGCCTGCACACCCCAACCCTCATGATACAGCAGTGGGTTGTTCAGCACGCTGCGAATTGTCAGCTCGCTGTTTTCTTCAATCGGGTAATCCTTCAGATTCTCGTCGCCACCGTCCCCGTCCAGCAGATACACCCAGTCCGGATATCGTTCCCGAATCCCCCGGCACAAGGCCAGGCCCATCGCGGCGGCCTGCACGTCCAGAGGCTTATAGTCTTCGATCACCCGCACCGCTTCACGGTAATCCACCGCGCTACGCGGGACGTCAATCACTTCCAGGAACATTCCCAGACCCAGCCCGGTGAGAAACTCCCGTGACTGCTCGGCGTCCTGACCACAGTCATCCAGGGACAGGGTGAAGGCTTTCAGCCGGGTTGGAGCCTGCCCACGCTTCAGCACAGCGTCCAGGGTGGCAAGGAAGACGGCCCCGCTGTCAATGCCCCCACTGAACAACACGCCAATCGGTGCGTCCTGCGGAATTCGGTCCAGCCAGCTCATAATCTCCTGCTGCATCGTCCCGATGTACTGCCGGCCAATCTCGTCCCGATCGTTTCGCAATCGATTTCTCTGCGGAGTGAAAAATCGGGTGTTGGCAGGGCTGGGGTCCGGACAGCCAATCAGAGCCAGCTCCTGAATGTAATGCGCAGGCACCATCCGCGTGTAGGACGGATGAAACTGATCCAGCAATCCTTCACGACGCAACCAGTCGGCAATCTGGTCAATTCGCTCCGCCACGATCAGACACGGGCCGTCCACCTGCTTGGCCAGGAAGTACCGCATCGGCCGTCCGATGGACCGCGCCATGCGAATCACATGCCCGCTGCGATGCACCAGTGCAAACTGCCCGTCAATCTCACGCACACGGGCCGGATCACCCGTTCCCAGACGCTCCGTCGCTTCTTCGACCGTCATGTTCAGCAGCTGGTTGGCCGCCGGATCCAGAAGATTGACAAACCGCTCAATGTAGGCGTGATGCTGCATATTCCCAACTCGCGATTCAAACGCAGAAATAAAAAGCCGCCACCGGACCAGGGCACGCCATCAACGCGTGAACTCCAGTGTTCGGACCCTGAACGCCTGAATGTTCAGGTTTCCCGGGGCGTTTCGCAAATCAACAGCCCCCGTTCTTCGTTCCAGTTCACAAAACAGTTCTGTCGGTCTCCCGCACCAGTTCACACAACACTTCATAGTGCCGATTCATCGGAAACATGTCAAAAAGCTGCAGAAACTGAATCCGAAAGATTCCACGCCAGCGGTCCACGTCCCGCCGCAGCGTCTCCGGGTTGCAGCTGGAGTAAATCAGGCGCCGCGGTTGGACCCGCCGAATCAGTGCTTCCGCGGCATCATCCAGACCCCGCCGCGGTGGATTGCAGATCACTGTGTCATAGCGCCCGGCTGCCGTCTCGTCCGCCGACAGGGTCTGCAGCGACTGACAGACAAATCGCGCCGCAAGGCCCTGCCGCGTTGCAGATTCCACGGCACTGGCGATCGCCTCTGCCGTAATGTCAATGCCCAGCACGTCATGCCCGCAGCGGCCGGCAAGCAACGAAAATGCCCCAGTGCCACAGTACAGGTCCAGGACCCGGCCGTGTGGCTGATCCGCAAGCCTCTGTTCGACCGCCAGATACAAGGCAGAAGCGATCTCATGGTTGGTCTGTACGAAACTTCCCGACCCCACACCCAGTTCCACTGACCCAAAACGAATCGGTAACCGCTGCGTGTCCGAGATTCCGATTTCGATGTCCCCCTGAATCCGGGAACTCCGCTGCGACTGAATGCCGACACTCATGACCTGCCAGACACGACGCAGGTCTTCCGTCAATTGCCCCCACACTCTGCGGATCCGATCCACAGACTCACGCGAGCGCAGTACCCACTGAATCATCAGTCCGCCATGCGAAGGAGATGCCGTCAGGACCACAAACTTCAGTTCTCCGGTGTTTCGCTCCGGATCGTAGGGCTGTAACCGTGCCTGCCGCACAAATTCCCGCAGGCCATCGATCGCCCCCGTAATCAAGGGATGATGCAGCGGACAATCCTCCACCGGAACCACTCGCTGCTGCTCATCAAAAAAACCAAACACCGCTGATTCGGACTGCCCGGAAACGGCCAGACGAGCCCGGATGCGACTGCCAATCGGCACATGGCATGCCACGGCAGGAGCCACAGCACATTCCGGAAACAACCCCTGAAGATGCGCCTGCTTCGCAACCAGCACCTGCTCAGGAGTCTGATCCAGACAGGCACAGGAGCGGCAGGTCCCGGCTGGGAAATACGGACAGCACAATGCGTTCATCTCGCCGCCATTCCTGCTGCAATACGATGAAGACTTAGCCTGCTCCTGAACGCCCCGACACCAGCCCTCACTTCCCAGGGGGGCGGTTCTGACGCAACGCGGAGCATCAATAGGTAAACAGTTCGGCCAGCGTCGCCGGCTTGCCAGCCGCATGCGAAAATGCGCGGAGCACCAGCCCCTGAGTGTTCCTGGTTAACCAACGCCCCTTCATCGCCCGCGTCACCATCTTATGCGTCAGCTGCTCCGGTGAGGCCTGGACAAGATCATTGGGTTTCAGGTTCAGAACGGCCATCAGCTCCGCAATCGGTTGCGGACCCATCTCCCGGTTTTCCGGAGGTCTCATTGGTGCTTCCAAACGGTCAGTGTTCGAGCAGAAGGCGGCAAGCCCCCTAACGGTGCCGATCCGAAGATGACCGACACAAACACGACAAACCGGAGACCTGCTGCAAGCTCGGCAGTCTACCGTGCCCAGTGCCCAAAACCCAACCTTCCCCACCGATTCCGCGAATTTTCGCGTTCGATACGCATGGGCGAGGTTCAATCCCAATCCCCGGGTTGCACCCCGTTCCCGGGGTTTTACCCCGTTCCCGGGGTTGTACCCCGGGCTGGTATGCGCGGCTCCGTTGGAGCCGGACACATGTGAAAACTGAAAACGGACTGCTCATGCCGCAATCACTGTCCAACATCCTCATTCATCTCATCTGGAGCACGAAGGACCGTCATCCGTGGCTTTCGCCGGGCATTCGGGAACAGACCCACGCTTTTCTTGCCGGGGCGGTGCGGCACATGGATTGCCAGGCGTATCGTGTGGGTGGCGTGGCGGATCATGTGCACCTGGCGGTGCGCCTTTCCCGAACCCTGTCCGTGGCGGATTTGGTGAAAGAGGTCAAACTGGCGTCCAGCAAATGGCTGAAGGAACATGGCCCGGAGTTCAACGGGTTCTACTGGCAACAGGGCTACGGGGCCTTTTCTGTGGGCATGAGCCAGAAGGAGACGCTGCTCCATTACATCGACACCCAGGAGGAACATCACCGCACGCGGACTTTTCAGGAGGAATACCGCGACGTCCTTGCCAAATATGAGGTCGTCTATGATGAACGCTATATGTGGGATTGAGCGGACCGCTGCGGCTGTGAAAACCACCGGCCAGGCCAGTCCTGAAGGGCGCAATGGCCCGCAGAAGCACTCCGTCTCAGGTGCCATGCACCTGTGTCACAAAAGTCAATGAAAAACGCGGTTTTTGCTCGCCTCGCTAAGGAATTCCCAGGGCTTCACGCCGCCGGCGGTTCTCCGTCAGGGACCGACCGTCGGCCGTCCGCCGTGACGCTTCGCGGCGGCTATCGCACAGCCATGCGAATCAGCCAGACCAGCAGCACAACGCCCAATGCCGTGAGTACCAGACGGCGGCCCCGATTCAGCTTCAGGTAAAACACCAGCACCAGTCCGCTGATCGCCACCAGACCGGATGCAATGGCCGAAACGTCAATCACCACAGACCAGATGCTGCCCGTGTGACGCCCCTTGTGCAGGTCGTTCATGACGGAAACGAAGTCGTTGCTGATGATGGTGACCGAGTACCGGCCGTCCTGACGTGTCACCCGAGCTGTGGCGGCGTATCCGGGACCCTGAAAGGTCACTTCACACTCGTCCTGAAACGCGAGGAATTCAGAGACCTTTCCCGCCAGATGGTGTCGAGCTCGCAAGGTCTCCGCGACAGACAACTTATCAATCTGGTGGCCATAGTCCGTTTCATCCCAATTCTGCGGAGCGGGCTGCGTTCCATTCAACCACGCCACATCCAGTGTTCCCTCCACCGTGGTTGTTGATTCGCGAAAAAACCAGTCGGGATGATTCAGTGTCAGGCCTGTGACGCTGAAGAACAGGATCGCTCCGAATGACAACAGCGACAAATAAATGTGCAGCCAGCGGAACCATTTCGCCATCCCACGGTGGAATTGCTTCGAGAGCGGACCTGCTGATGCAGAAACGCCGGATGTTGTGGAGGCGGTTGAGCTGGACAGTGAGTCCGTCATCGAAACTTACTTTCTGCGGTAGGTCACAGAGGCACTGCCAATTTCCACATTCCCTTTCAGCGTGTGCTGATAGTTCTCGCCCCCAAGCTGAATGGCCTGCTTCATCAACTGGTACGTGCCATGCTCTCGCGCTGCTTCAATGTACAGCGTGTAGGGACCGTCTTTCAGCAACTGACCCAGATCGTCAGTCCCATCCCACGACACCTTGTACTTGCCGGGGTTGCGGCTGGGTTTGGAAATGGTCCCAATCAGCTTGGTGTCATCCACCAACTGTCGGACCTGATCACTGGAGTACCAGCGACGCAGATCCCGATGCCAGCGCGGCCCGGGGTTGTCCGCCATCAGAAACAGACTCAATGTCTTCACGGGAAATCCGTCAGCATCTTCGACCCAGACAGCGACATACGGGCGTCGATAACGACCTCCCTGGTCCGGCTTCGAAATCTCAAATTCCACCAGCAAATCATGAGGCGTTGCGGCTGTTTTGGGGGCTCCTTCGTCCCGGGATCCCACGACCGGGGCCGCGGATTCCTGAGCCTCCTCTGCCGGCCAGCCACGGGATGCCATGACCGTTCCCGTGGACGTCACGAGATAGCAGGCCGCCATGGGCAGTGTGTTGATTAACCGCAGCGATTCGTCAGCCGGAAGCACACAGCAAATCGTGGCCAGCACGTCGGCAGTTTCCGCGTCCGGTGCAATCACGGATGCACTGGCAATCTGCTCGCAGGGCACACCTGTCCGCGGGTCAATCAGATGAGAATACGACTTTCCGCCAATCGTCAGAAATCGTTCCGAAGATCCACTGGTCGCGATTGCCTGGTCCTGCAGCGCAACCTGCATCAGCGGCGCTGCATTGACAGAATCTTTCGCTGGGTTGGGAATCTGAACCTGAAAAACTCGCTCCCCGGCCACTCGAATATCACCACCAATGTTCAACAGCACCGCGTCGATCCGTGGGAATTCCTGCTGAATTCTTCGCGTCGCCAGGTCCAGAATCGTGCCCTTGGCAATGGCGTTCAGGCTGAGCGGTTCTGCGGTGAGTCGGGTCACTTCGTGTGAGGCGACCTGCACGCGCCAATGAGCCCGTGCTGTGCGCCGAACCAGTTCCTGCAATTCGTCTGTCGAAGGAACAGTGGCCGTCCGAGCCGCCTGTTTCCAACGCTGAGTCATCAACTCCACGGCTGGATTGAAGGCCCCCTGAGACACTCGGGTCCACTCTTCACAGCGACACAGCAAACGTGATAATTCGGCAGAAATCGGAGTCGTGGAACCCACGGGACGCTGCGTGAGCCGGGAAAACTCACTGGTGGCGGAATAGTGACTGAAGATTTCACTCAGCCGATCGATTTCCTGCAACAAACACTGCTCGGCCTGCAGTGCCGTTTCCTGGTCAGGACAATGCAACGTCAGTTCAAGTGACGTGCCGAGCACATTTTCGTGTGAAAACTGAAATTCGTCCGCCGGTGTTGCCGCACACACCACCGCAAGCAGCATGGCCGTCAATCCGCCAATGAAATCAGACCTTCTGAGCAACATCAGGGTGTCCAGTCGCTAACAGGGGAATTGTGTTGAGTAGACCAGGGCGGGAACCTGCTTTTCGCCGCACCTGTACCGCCGCCCCACGAAACACCTCAGAGTGCAAAAAGAGTCGGTAAAACTGGAAAATCCAGCAGAATTCCGCCGGCCAGGCATCCCCCTGCAAAGGCA
>JALQWE010000521.1 GCA_023258825.1 Planctomycetaceae bacterium
GTTTCAGAAAGTGGGTTCGCTGAGTCCCGAGGTGGTTGGGCATTGGCCATCGGCCGTTGAACTCGTAAGATACACAGCGTGAGTACTGGCGGCCGCTTGCGGGTGATCCGCCTTTGGCTGTGGTTTGATGCCGTGTCCCTACGCTGTGCGATGTTTCCGGGCTTGCCGGACGTGGCTGGGTGGGCAGGTGGATACGAGTGAAAGAGATGGACGATGGGATTACGACTGGCCGTAGCGACAGAAGATTTCGGGCAAACGTTGCGTCAGGCGATTCGCCTGGCAGCTCAGAATCCTGTGCAGGGCCTGCGTTTGAATGCTCGTAGTGAAGTCCGGGCCAGCGAGTTCACGGACACGGGATTGCGGCAACTGCGGCACTTCATTGGTGAGCACCAGATGCAGGTGGCGGGGCTGTATTATCCATCCCGTCATTCGCTTGCCGACCCTCAGTCACTGGATCAGCGTCTGGATGGAATTCGGGCAGCGATGGGATTGATGCGACGTCTGGGAACGACGGATCTGCTGCTGCGAGTGGGACGGATCCCGGATCCGACGAAGCAGGTGGTTGAGGAGTCTGAGGATGCCCCGAATAACGAGGACGTGGATTCGCTGCGTAATCCCTTTTCCTTTGCTCCATCGCTGAGTTCGTCGCTGACGCGTCAGCCGTCGGAGGCGGAGCAGTTCAGGCAGTTGGTCGAGATTCTGAATGATCTGGCGGCTGAGGCCAACCGAGATGGAGTGGTGCTGCAGCTGATTCTCTCGGGCTACGACGTGAAGCCGTTGAAAGCGTTGCTGTCCGAGGTCACAGCCGGGCCGATTGCGGTTGTGTTTGATTCTGCGACCAGCGTGATGACCGGCCGGTCTCCTGTGGCCGTGTTTCGGGAGTGGTATCAGCGAGTTGGTTATGTGCGTCTGCGGGATGCGCGGAAGGACGTGGATGGAGGCGGGATTGAAGTGCCGCTGGGTGAGGGCACTGTGGACTGGACGGAATTGCCGGCGGTGCTGACGGAAGCGGAGAGTCGCGCGTGGGTTTGCATTGAACGTACCGGGGGGGATTCGCGGGCTGAAGACGTGATCCGGGCCATTCGAATTCTGAAAGAGACGCTGCCGGGGCTTTGAAGTCACTTGCGGCCGAAGCGGCCGTTTGGTTTGCTGCGTGCTCTGGTCGCGGGAACTGGTAACTCGGTGTGCAAGTCACCGGGAACGACCGCGGCGATCCATGCACCTGATGCAGAAAGTGAACCTCATGCGGGCAAGCGAGCGAAAGTCGATCGTGGTTGTACTGGGCGTGTTGCTGACCGCATGGTTCGGCGGTGCGAACGCAGGGGTGCTGGCGGACGACGTTACGATTCAGGTGGGTGCTGCGGAGACAGATATTACGCCGCCATTGGGCTTTCCCATGGCCGGCTACTTTCATGAACGACTGAATGAGGGCACGAAGGATCCGCTGAAAGCGAGGGCGATCGTGTTTCGCGGTTCGGGGCAGCAGGCGGCGCTGGTTGTCTGTGACCTGATAGGAATCTGGACGGACTTCTCGCGACTGGTGAAAGAGCAGGCGTCTCAGCGAACCGGAATCCCCGCGGACTGTATTATTGTGAGTGCGACGCATTCGCACACAGCACCGGATTACTGCAAGGCGCTGTATGGCTGGATCGCGGCCAGGAACCCGCCGGTGTCACCCGCTGCAATGACGGGTGTGGAACAGAATCCGGAACGACTGGCGTGGATTGAACGTTTGATTGAGAACACGGTGCAGGCGATCGTTCAGGCTCAGGCCAGCGCCACTCCGGTGATTCTGGAATCCGGCTGGGTGGAGCAGCAGGTTCCGGTGGCCTTTAATCGTCGATTTGTGCAGAAGGATGGCAGTGTCAGGACGTGGGTCGGCCTCGAATACGCTGATACGATTCGTTCGGCAGGGCCGATTGATCCGGAGATTCCGCTGTTGCTGGCCAAATCGCTGAAGGGTGAGCCGAAGACGGTGCTGAGCAATTATGCATTGCACCTGGACACTGTGGGGGGCATGCAGTGGAGTGCGGATTATCCGGGACTGATCAGTCAGGCATTGCAACAGGCTCTGGGGCCGCAGGTGGTGTCCGTGTTTGGTACTGGTTGCTGCGGCGACATCAATCATGTCAATCCCCGAGGGAAGGATCGCAATACGACTCAGTTTATTGGCGAATCAATCGGCAAGACGATTGTGAACGGGTTGCCGACCTTGCGGGTGATTGACCAGCCTGTGCTGAAAGTGCGATCGGCGGTGGTTCGAGTGCCATTGCAGCAGGCCACGCCGGAGGCGGTTGTGGAGTCTGTGCGGGTGCTGAAGGCGGTGCAGGCTGGTGAGCCGGTGGACTTTTATGCGCACGTGACGGCACACAAAACGGTGATGATTGATCAGATCAGAAATGTGCCGCGTCTGGTCAGGGATGAGGATGGAGCGCTGGCGCGTCGCACGACGCACGGCCTGATTGGAGCCGGGGACAGTCTGCCGGTGGAGATCAACGTGATCGCTCTGGGGCAGGATCTGGCGATTGTCTGCCTGCCCGGCGAGGTGTTTGTGGAGCTGGGGCTGGCCATTAAACGGGCATCGCCGTATCGGCAGACGATGGTGATTGAACTGAGCAACGCTGTTGAAACCTACTACGTTCCGACGCGTGCTGCGTTTGCGGGTGGTGGTTACGAACCCACCAACAGCACGATTGCGCACGGTGGTGGTGAATTGCTGGTGGAAGAGGCGATTCGGTTGCTGCAGACGGCAGCGAAGTCTGTTGAGTGACGGGAGTCCCGGTGGAAGTTGAGGCTGGTGCCGTCAATGCTCGTGCCAGTGATGCTGAAGGCTGTCATGGTGGCGTCCCGGGATGTATTTGATTTTCTCTACGTATTGCAGCGTGACTGGTTGAGGATGAGTGATGCAACGATCCGTGATGATGTGTGTGGCATGTCTGATGTATCAATGGAGTGGTCTGGGAATGATTGCCGGGCAGGAGCCGCGGTTACCTCCAGCGGCTGCTCCTGAAGTGAACCCTCTGATCTCGCGGATTGCCTTTGGATCCTGTGCCAACCAGGACGATCCTCAGCCGATCCTGCGAACGGTACTGGAGTGGGAACCGGATCTGTTTGTGTATCTTGGTGACAACATCTACGGCGACACCCGGGATATGCAGTTGCTGGCAGAAAAGTATGCCAAACTGGGTCGTCGGAAAGAGTTTGTAGCGCTGCGTGCCGCGGTCCCGACGATTGCCACGTGGGACGATCATGATTTTGGTGAGAACGACGCGGGGAAGGAGTTTCCATTTCGGCAGGAGTCCAAAGAGATTTTCCTGAAGTTCTGGAACGAGCCGGCGGTCAGTGT
>JALQWE010000522.1 GCA_023258825.1 Planctomycetaceae bacterium
CGCGACTCATGGGCGCAGGTGCGCGTCTTTGATGCGGATGTCACCTGATCAGCAGGTATGACCTACCGGAGTTATCCGATGAGTACTTCCGGCGGGGTGGGACGGAGTGAGACGTCCGGCGGCGACTGGCTGATGGCGACGCTTGTCGCTGTCGGCCTGGCCTGTGTTTACTGGTGGCCTCTGCTGTGGGGCGGGGGTCTGGTTGGTGGTGACACGTACCCGTACTTTCTGCCACAGAAGCAATTGCTGGCGGAAGAGTTTGCTGCGGGAAGGATACCGCTGTGGCATGATCGAACAGCACTGGGCTATCCTTTGCTGGCGGAGAGTCAGGGGGCGGTGTTTTATCCGTTCACTCAGGTGCTGTATCGGGTTTGTGATCCGCACACGGCCTACCATGCGAATCTGCTGATCCACTATGTGCTTGCCGTGATATTCGGCTGGCGATTTGCTCGCAGTCAGGGGTTGCAGCAGACGACTGCCTTGTTTGTTGCCATGGTGTTCGTCTATGGCTGGTTTCCCGCACGCTCCTCGCTTGAATGGAGTATTGTCGGAGGCCTCTGGTTTCCGCTCTGCCTGTGGTTCACCGACCGACTGATTCGCCGGCCGACGATTTTCCGGTTGATGCTGTTGTCGGCAGCGTTGGGTTGCCATCTGCTGGCCGGACACTTTACTCTGGCATTCATCACCCAGCTGACCTGTTTGGCGTGGAGCCTGCTTTCGGGGAGTGACAGAACCGTGGCTCCAGTTGAGCGCCCGGTGGATTCACGGTGGGCGGCCTGGAGATTGCGGATGCGCCCCCTGGGCGTCACGTCGCTCTCACTGGTGCTGGCCCTGCTGCTGGCCGCAGTGCAGTTGTTGCCAACGTTAGAGTTGCAGCGGTCGAGTCAGCGCGACGGCCAGGGGAAGGTTTTCAATCCTGGCTATGGCCATTTGCCTCCAGTGTATGTGACTCAGCTGCTGGCTTCATGGTGGTACTGGCATACACCGGAGTTGATTCAGACGCGAGAGATGCTGCAGACGCCGTTGCAGAGTCCGGCGGATACGAATGCCGTGGAGGCTCACTTCTATGTGGGGCTGCTGCCCTTCGGGTTGTGCCTGTGTCTGCTGAATTCTGCGGTGCGTCAACGCGTGGCTCCGGGCATTCGTCGGTCATGGCTCCTGTTGACAGTGTTGTCCACGTTTTATGCTTTTGGCTGGCTGGTGCCGTTATTTCGTCACCTTCCGGGATTCGGCTTCTTTATGGGCCCGGGGCGTTATACGATCGTGGGTACGATGGGGCTGTCGCTGATTGCCGGGGCGTGTTTTGAGGTGTTGTTGCGACGACGCTCCCGGAGCATGCGATCACTGGTGTTAGTCAGTGTGGCGGGATTGACCTTTGTGGACCTGCAATGGTCCTCACGTGCAGTGTCAGACGCGGTCGTGGTCTCGAATCCACCATGGCAATCGCTGGGAGAAAGCTGGCTGGGGAGTGAGTTGCGGCGGGCAGACGAGAAATTTCCAGTGCGAGTGCTGGCTCCGGGCCCCAATGTGGCGAATTTGTTTGGCGTGAGCAGCGTTCCTCAGTATCTGGGGCTGGGGCCTGCCGCCTATTTCGGGGAATCCTTTCAGCTTTCGGGACCGGATGGGAACTCGCAACGGCCCTATCCGGATTCGCAACTGGAACAGCGTCTGCGGGGGCTTGCGGTAACGCATCTGCTGACGACAGATCCGATTCCGGTACCGGCAAGTAGTCTGCAGCTGGTGGGGTCAGGGCCTGATGAATTTCTGAATCGTGTGTGGGGGCGCGGCGGCGCACCGTGTTTTCTGTACCAGTTCCGGGATCCACCTGCGAGGATTGAGTTGGAGCCGCAGCAGCCTACGGCGAAAGTTCGGGTGATGGAACGCCGGCCCGGAAGTCTGAAGGTGCTGGTTGAGGCAGACCAGCCGGGGCAACTGGTGGTTCGCGACCTGAACCTGCCGGGCTGGGAAGTGTCTGTAGAGCGGCAGGTTGAAGCGACACGGAGCGGGCCAGTGGTGGACGCGGTGGACGGGCACAGCGCTGGGATGGGGAAGCTGGGTGACTCAGCAACTGAGGGACTTCCGTCGACCGTTGAGCTTGCGGACTTCCGTCGAGTGGTTTCGATCCCGGCAGGGAGTTCAGTCGTTTCCTGGCATTATCAACCAAAATCGGTTTGGTATGGTGCGATTCTCAGTTTGGGGACTGGGCTGTGTTTCCTGCTGTGGCAGATGGGGAGCGTGTGGCGTGGTTGTGGGGATCGGCGTCGTGCCTGACGCAGGGCGCGACCTTCTGGCTGGCGGTGGGACCTGTGCAGGCTTTGACTCTGGCGGAACCGGACCGGGCCTGAGTGGGCAATTTCTCGCAGTTTTGACAGGGCCTTTCCCGTGCGTTTTTGGCCACCGTGGTGATTCCCGACTGGCAGACTCATATTCCCCTGATTTCCGGTTTTCGATAGTCTCCGACCAGAAAATGGTGTTGGGAGGGTGAGCGCCGGAGGTGCTCGGGCCGTTTCCAACGGCGACTCAGCGTTTCAGGAAATCGAGTGGACGCTCGGTCGGAAGCCGATGTCAGTGGAGGGGGAAGGCCCCCGGGGAAGGATGGAGCAAATGTCCCGGAATCAGTTACTTCAGGCAGGGTTGGCGGTCGTTGTTTCCGGAGTGATTGCGGGATGCGGCGGAGGTGGAGACGGATCCGGTGCACCTCAGGCCGAAGTCGGGGCGGCTGCGGCGGCATCGCCGGTGGCAGGTTCTGAATCTGCGGAGCAGACGCAGGCCCAGGAAACTGTCATTCGGCCGGCTGGCTTAACGGCATCGATCGAAAAGCCGTCGGCAGCGGTGCAGGAGGGGGCGGAAAAGTCTCCCGCGGCGGTTGCCGGGAAGTCGGCGTTTCCGGACGATGAGGCAACGAAGACGTTGCGCGAAGTTCAGCAACTGCGTGTTGCTCCGCTGCCGAATGATGTGGAGAAGGCGAGGGAAACGCGTCGGGAGCGCAATGAACGGATCGTGGACATGGCGACGCGTGTGATTCGCCTGACCATGGAAGACGAGTCGCGCAAGCCGCAGTTTCAGGCGGCCATCAGTCATCTGCTGGAAGCTCGTTTTCAGACGGCATTGACGGGGACCGAGGACGATATTGAGGCGTTGTATTCGGATGTGCAGGCGTTGAACGATCGTGACCCGAAGTCGTTGGCGGCTGCGGAGGGGGTTTATTACATTGCCCGCTTCGCGCATACAAAAGCAAGTCTGACGGGAAATACGCAGCCGGTCTGGTTTGAAACTTTGTCTCGCTGGGCGCGAGAGTTTGCGGACCGTTTTCCGGATCAGCAGAAACGAGCGACGACGCTGCTG
>JALQWE010000523.1 GCA_023258825.1 Planctomycetaceae bacterium
CAGATCCGGATTCAAGGCCTTCGCGAGTCCGAAGTCGATCACCTGGGTGACCGGTCGGCCATCATACTGACAGACCAGGATATTGGATGGCTTCAGGTCCCTGTGCACAATCCCTTTTGTATGGGCATGCTGTACGGCACGGCACACCTGCAGAAACAGCTCCATGCGATCCCGGACAGACAAACGAGCCTGATCACAGTAATTGGTCAGAGGCGTTCCACGGAGGTATTCCATCACGAAAAAAGGCCTGCCCCGCTCCGTCATGCCACCATCATAGACGCGCGCAATATTGGGGTGATCCATCATCGCCAGCGCCTGCCGCTCGGCATCGAAACGCGCCAGCACCAGTTTCGAATCCATACCAGCGCGAATCAGCTTGATCGCCACACGACGCTTGACCGGTGTGGTCTGTTGTGCCAGCCAGACCGCCCCCATACCGCCCTCACCAATCAGCTGCAGCAGTCGGTAACGCCCCTGAATCTCGTCGCCCGCCGCGTACTCACCGTTCCGATGATCGCAATTGGACGAGGTCCCGGTTCCGCCGGTCTGTCGCATCTGCTCAAGCTGCGCGTTGCCGATGAAGAAGGCCCGCAATCCCTCTGCATGCTGTGGGTACTGACTGATCAGAGCGTCCGGATCCGGAGACTCACCCCGATCAATACGTTCCAGACAATCGGCCAGTAATTGATCCAGCTCAGATGAACCTGCCGTCGATTCGTCACCACCCATTGCAGACACCGCTTTCTGTGAATACCTCAAATCACTACTGCAGCCCCGCGTCGGGAAGCAGCGTTCGCAGTTGATCAAGGCCGCGTCTGAGCAGCCCTGCGACGGCCGGGACCGTCCGACCCAGCGACTCAGCAATTGCTGCAACGCTCCGCCCCTGCAGATATCGCTGCAAAACGACCTCACGCTGCTCATGCGGCAGCTGCACCAGGGCATCAGCCAGCAGCAGCAACCGTTCATTGCGAACCGCTGCCTGACTTGGAGATGTCTGATCAGCGGCCAGACAGGCCTGCAGGCCCAGTGCCGAGGAGTCTACGCTATTTTCCAGCAACTGCTGCTCACGGCGAATATCACGTCGATCACGATGCAATCTGCGATATTCATCCACCAGCACATTCTTCAGCACCTGCCGCAGCCAGGCCAGCAGAGATTGCTCATCTCCGACCGGGCTGACCGCCAGTGACTCAGCTGCCTTCACCAGCGTGGCCTGCACCACGTCAGCGGGATCCAGTTGATTGCGAAATCCAGGACCCAGACTGGCGCAGGCCAGAGCCCACAGGTAACCGCGGTATTTCAACGCGAGGTCCTGAAGTTCGTTTCTTTGCTCAGTCATCGAGTTCTCCCATGACAGCAACCTGAGAGCATCCTTCAGATCTCCTCAACGACGTCCGGCCTGCAATCAACCGGACTTTCTTCTGGAAAAAGGCAGTTCCCGGGAATTTCGCGAAAATGCCGGGTTTTCTTCAGATCTTCCCCGTGCGATTTCCATCTGGCAAGCCACAACCCGCAGCGAATCCGCAGGACATTGCTGCGGTCGACGTGGATACCACCGAAGCGCAGTACTGTGACAGCAAGCTCATGAGCACCCGCAATGCGGGCTCTGTCAACCCCTGCCTTCTTCCCTGTCGCGACAGCATCCCGAGCCGGGACAGCAACGGACGAGCGAAATCACCGCCCTGAACATCTGTCGAGGATCTCAGGTGTGGCACAAGTGCCAGCAACTCATGCTGATTTTTTTGACCACCTATGTCGGTAATGCCAAACCGGCCACCAGAATCCGCATGAACTCCGTTACCGACTCCGACCTGAAACCTGTGCTAATAGGGCTCGCAGCTCTGCGGCGAGTTCCGTCTGTTCCTCGATCAGATTCCTGGTCTCCCCGGGATCACTCGCAAGATTGTACAACTGCTCCTGCGCTCCCGTCACAGTTTCCGGCAAGGCATACTGTCGCAGTGGAGCCTGTTGATAGTTGTTGCCACCGGAACCCGCATGGGCGATGTATTTCCATGAACCTCGACGAATCGCCAGTGTCTGTGCACCACGGAAGGCCTGAGTCACCAGATACGGGCGTATCGGCGCTTCCGCCTCGCCCTTCAACACCGGCAGCAGACTGAAACTGTCATCACGAGTGTCCGATGGGTACGGTTCGCCCACAATGTCGGCGACCGTGGCCAGCACGTCCGTCAGACTGGCAAGCTGGTCCGTCTCTGTTCCGGCAGCCACAACGCCCGGCCAACGGACCAGCAGCGGCACACGGTGACCACCTTCCCAGTTGTCGCGCTTCATACCGCGCCACGGTGCCGCTCCGTCATGACGATGCTCTGTTCGCATATTCACCACCGCGTCGGTCTCGGGACCATTGTCGCTGGTGAAGATGAACAGAGTCCTGTTCAGCACGCCTCGACGTTCCAGAACTTCGGTCAGTTGACCGACGATGTCGTCCAGTTCCAGCAGAAAATCCCCATGAGGACCGGCTCCGGACTGTCCTTGAAATCGGAGGCTGGCAAATGACGGCAGATGCGCCGCCTGAGTGGCGTGATAGAGGAAAAATGGCTGATCAGGATGCTGGTCCAGGTGCTGTTCCACGAACTGCCGACTGCGTTCCAGAAAGACCTGATCCACCGACTGCATGGGGAAGTCTGCAGCAATCATGCCAGCCCGGCAATCATTGGCATACGCATGCTTCGGCAGAACGGATTTGTCAAGACGCATCGTTGGTGGCACCGGAATCCGATCGCCATCGATAAACGCGTACAGCCAGTCGGTGGTCGGACAGCAAGCCGTGCCGAAAAAACGGTCGAACCCATGCGCCAGTGGGCCACCTTCCACAGGCCGCGAAAAATCAATCCGTGGAATCGCTTCCGGACGCCCGTCATGGATCGGCTGCCCGACCGCATCTCGAAATGTCAGTCCCAGATGCCACTTGCCCACTGCCCAGGTGGCATACCCCTGCTGCCGCAGCAGGCTGGCCAGAGTCATGCGGCCCGGAGCAATCAGTGATGGACCACCGGCCCCCGTGAATACCGTGCCGCCTCGCGGTATCCGGAACGGCATCTGGCCAGTCAGCAGCCCGTAACGTGTCGGTGTACACACGGTCGCCGGACTGTGAGCATCCGTAAAACGCAACCCCTGCCGCGCAATCCGATCAATGTGCGGTGTTGCCACCCGACCGCGTGGATTGTAACACGTGGCGTCACCATAACCAAAATCGTCCGCCAGGATCAGCACAATGTTCGGCCGCTCGGCCGCCTGCACAACACTGATCCCCAGCGCACAGATCAATACCACCCGGAACAACAGCATGGGCGAAACCACCAGTCGATGAGATGCAAACTCAA
>JALQWE010000524.1:0-1247 GCA_023258825.1 Planctomycetaceae bacterium
CCGAGGGAATAAATGTCAGCGGCAATCAGATTGGTGCCGGCTGATCCGGATTGAATTTCCGGGGCTCGGAAGCCGGGCGTTCCCACACCCACGGAATTCGAAGACCACCGAGATTCCTGTTCCTCAGTTTCTCGGAGCTCCTGTTGGGTTGTGGTGTCATTATTGAGCGTCGGGGCTGAAGAGTTGATCCGCTTTGCGAGTCCCCAGTCGGCGATCAGTGTCTCGCCGTGAGGCCCCACCAGAATATTTGTGGGCTTCAGGTCGCGATGTGCAATACCTCGATCATGGGCATACGCCGTGGTATCCGCCACCACCAGAACCGATTCGATGAGCCTGCGGAAGTCACTTCGTTTGACGGAGTTCCATGATTGACTGCGGTTCGCCCTGACATCAGGGGATGCCGAGTGGAATTTCCTGATTGCCTGATGAAGAGTTCCGGTTCCAGCGCCGTGAATCAGTCGCATCACGTAGAATTCGCGGCCGTCGGAGTCAACCGACTGATCGTAGACGGGAATGACGCCGGGGTGTTCCAGTTCTGCGGTTAACTCAACTTCATTCAGGAACCGTTGTCGCATTCGGGGCTCTTCCGCGAACTCCCTGCGAATCCTTTTCAGAGCGACCAGGCGACCGCAGGTTCTGTCAAATGCGCGAAAGACCTGGCCCATCCCGCCACTGCGGATCTCTTCCAGCATCAGATATCTTGCTGCCGGGGCGACCTGTTTTCCGAGCGGGGCAGAGGCCGGTTCAGCGATGTCCTGCAATTCCGCATGCACTCTGGCCAGTTCCGGAGTCAGAAGTTCTGCCGGTATATCCGGAAACAGCGCTGCGAAGTCATTGACGGATATTGTTTCACCCTCAAGCAGTCGTTGTTCATAGGATTGGCAGGCTGCGATCACCTTGCGCCACTGGTCGACGGACAGTGGCTCGGTGCGATAGATCCACGTGACGTCTGTTTCGCTGTTTTTCACTTCTCGCAATCCTCCCACAGCAGTCGTATCAGTCGAATCTGTTGCAGAACGAACGACTTCCGTTTCTTCAGAATCCGGGCGATTTCGCTACCGGAGATTTCTTCCATGCACCAGATGGCAATCTGTCGGAGCTGCCCGGAGGGATCTTCGAGATTGAGTCGGTCCAGCCACGATTGCACCATGTCGGCCATGATGTCTTCCCGCGAGAGCAGGAAGTCCAGTTCCGTCAGGCGCTCGGCGTAGCGTTCGAGTTGGTGGATGAGGAAGGGTTTCATGTCC
>JALQWE010000524.1:1257-3336 GCA_023258825.1 Planctomycetaceae bacterium
GCGCTGCTGGATCGCAGATGTTTACGGATTCGATTGAGCGTAAAAACGACCAGAAGATCCCAGAGCTGTTCGCGATCGTCGAGATCCGGATAATGTCCGTTGACAGCGTTCCGACAAAAACGCTGCATCGCAATCTGTGCGATGTCTTCTCCATCGACAGCTCGGTCGGGATTGATTTTCAGTTTTTGCTCAGCAAACTGGACGACTCGCTCGTAGTACCGTTGCCAGATTGCGGCGACGGCACTGCTGTCACCAGCCTTGAGTTCCCTCAGCCAGTGTGAGACCGAGCCGATCTCGTCGTCAGATTTTTCCTCGCTCAGGGCGCTCATGTTCCAGGCTGATCCTTCTGGCACGTCACTGGGATCTGCGATCCCTGCCTATTCCTTCCGGTCCTATCGAAAAAACGCTGACGACTCAGGTTTCACGACACCTGGGGAGCGAGGTGTGCGTCTGTCGGTGCGAAGGCTGTTGCAGGGAGTGATCGTTCGGGACTGATGGACGTGAGCTTACAGAGAAGAGCCCATCAGGAGTCCGAGGCAATACCGAAGTGACTGTACTGAGTATTCGGCCGTTCGCATTGTCCCTGGTTAGCTGTCGTGGGGAAGATGATGTTTTTGTTCCTCAGATGCAACTTCAAAAACAGGTGCAATGCACATGGTGTGAGCGTCAGGCAGTGATTCGTGGTGGAAGCCTGCAGGCGACGGTCGTTAGGTGTCCCTGCCGATCCAAGACGTTCCTGCCGAAGAGTTTTCTCAGTTCCCGAAACAGGGAACGACTGCGTCGCCGGCTATCGCTATTGATGCCTGTTGCGGGCATGTCAGAGCCGCGGACATTCGATCCCTCGCTGATAACGCCAAATTCTCTGCAGTCATCTGAGGGGAACCCCATTTCGTGATCATCGGTTCCCGAAAAATCAGGTCAATGCGAGTGATTGTGTTGGTGAATTTTTTCGGGAACCGATTCGTCAGGAAAAGGGTTCTACTTTCGGCATGGAGGCGATGATTTCAGGGACTGATTTTTTGTTCACTTCGGGCGATGGGATTCAGAATGATGCTGTCAGGGTGTTTTCGTAATCGTGGGAATTGGAAAAGGTGCTTTTTCTTCATTGCTCTGAGTGTGGGGCAAGTCGTGGCTGAAAGCTCGGCTGTTGCTGACGTGATCACATGGCAATCCGTTCAGGCCATCACCGGGGACGGCGATGTCGACACCACGGGGGCTCTGGTCTACGCCTACAACTTTGGGCCTGATTCCGGTGCCAGTCAGGTGCAGTCAACAACGGTTGGGGGAGTGAATTTCGCGGCGTTTAGCGCACCCGTGTATCAGGCCAATGTGCAGGTGATCACGCAGGGAAATGCAACGCTGTCAGAGACGCCCGGGGAACTGAATGGTATCGAAACCGCTGCCGGCTCAGGATCATTCCTTTCGCTTGGGGCGTCCTACCAGGCACTTCTGGGGACTGCCATTGCGTCAAGCTATTACGCAACAATGACTTTATCTCTTGGCGGGCTTGAGGCAGGTAAGAGTTACCGTTTCCAGACCTGGATCAGTGATTCTCACTACGATATCAACCTGTACAACCGTGTCCAGGTTGATGGTGGCGGCAACACGACGGAGCTCAAAGGAAACCTCGCTGATGCTGTTGGGGGATTGGGGCAGTATGTGATCGGTACATTTACCGCCACCGGCAGTAGTCAGGACATCTCATTTAATGGGCTGACTGACGTGAGTGGAGTCATTCAGGCGAACAAAAATCCGTTCGTGAACGCGTTTCAGTTGCGGCTGGTATCAAGCAGTCAGGTGCCTGAGCCAGCCTCAATGGTAATCGTAGGGCTGGGCACTCTTGGCATCGCTTACCGGGCACGCCGCCGCTCGAAGGGCTGAAGTTCTTCCGGTATCCCGTGTCGGCCCGTTGAGGCCCGGGTGTGTCAGTTGCGTACACCGGGGCCTGCAGGCCACTGCCAAGGCGCGTTGCGTCCATCCGGGACCGTGCCGAGTTGGGGATGATGGACGTCGATAAGTCGAATCACGGGCGGGCGAAGTTTCCTCTGAGCCGCTGTTTTTGAAACCACGAAAGACACG
>JALQWE010000525.1 GCA_023258825.1 Planctomycetaceae bacterium
GCTGAACTGGCTGAAATACCAATCCGCCAGACGACCGGCACGCATCTCCGTCGGGGTCCGCTCGAGAGTACTCCAGAAGTAGGGCTCCGCATACTGAAAACGCTCCGTCAGGTCGTACAGCTTCCACATGAGGTAGTGTGCATCCACGGGGGCCGAGTCCAGTTCCAGCGACCGTCGCAGCTTCCGTTCAGCAAGATCCGGCTGCTGCAGAACCAGTAGCGCCAGACGGCCTTCACGCATCCTCGCTTCGGCACCCAGCTTTGATTGGTCCGGAATCAGCGCCAGCCGCTGCATCGCCAGCCGAGCCGCATCCTCTGGATCCCGCCCTCGCCCGCTGACCACCGCCTGCGCCCAAAGCAGGATGGCCTCACCATCCTCCGGAAACCGCCGCAGATAATTCTCCAGTGCCGCTTCTGCCAGATGATCCCGCCGTTCCGCCAAATACTGACGTCCTGCAGCCAGATCATCCCTCGCGCGGCCGTCCGCAACCCTCTGCCAGACCACCATCCCGACTGCAGCCAGCACTCCCAGCGCGATCGTCAGCCACAGTCGCCAGCGCCGCCCCGCAGTCACAGCAATGAATTCTCCCTCGTCCTCGTCACTCATCGAACTCTCACTTCCGGTTGCTGCCCCGGACGCACCAGCACATACTGATTCGTCGCCACGTTCGAATGAGACTCAACGCGGCCGCCCGCCCACTCAATGTCCACCTGCACCTGTTCACCGACGACTCCAAACAATAACCGACCGTCGTTCGTGGACAGGTAACTGCCCCCGGCCGCCAGTGTCTGCTCGGAACTTCCCCGCGAATCCGTCACCTTCACACGTGTTCCGGTCAGCGACCGACGCTCCGGATGCAGCAACTCCAGCCCCAGATAGCCCGCCTTCACGGCCGTCTCATTGCGAAGCAGCACGACCGGTCGATCGATATGACTCACGCCAATGTCTGTGTCGCCGTCATTGTCGAAATCGCCACCGGCCACTCCACGCCCAATCCATGCGTCCAGAAAATATCCCCCTGCGTCCTCAGAAATGTCACGAAACCCTGTGCCGGTATTCAACAGCAACTGGGGAGGCATACTGTTGGGCTCAATCGCCGGTCCCAGTACATGACCATTCGCTACAAAGATGTCCGGCCGACCATCACGGTTGTAATCCAGAGGAATCACGCCGAACCCCAAAAACGCAAAACTGCTGGATGCGACCCCAGTCCGAAGACTATCGTCCTCAAATAACAGCCCACCAAGATTTCGATACAACGTATTCTTCATCTGGTAATAGTGCGTGAGGTAGAGGTCTGGCAGTCCATCGCCGTCGTAGTCTGCTGCCGCAATGCCCATACTGGCTTCGTTCACCCCATCTCCACTGACCGCTGATCCGGATTGCTGCCCAATCTCACGCCACTGTGCGGTCCCGCTCGTGGGCGTGCTACGAGTGAACAGGAGGTTCGCTTCCATGTCGTTCGCCACGTAGATCTCGGGCTTCAGGTCGCGATCCAGATCAATCGCACAGACCGCAAGACCTTTCGATGCCGGTGCGGACAATCCCAATTCCTCAACTCCGTCGCGAAACGTCCCATCACCGCTGTTCAGCCAGACCGCGTCTCGAACCCCGTCGTACTTCCCGGGACCACAGTACCCTGGCTTGTCACCGTAGAGGCATACCTGATTATTCTGCAGCGTCACATTCATGTAATTCGCACAGTACAGGTCCAGCATCCCGTCATCGTTCAGATCCAGCCACACCCCACTCGTGCTCCAGTGCGGATCGCCGATTTCCGCGTCTGCCGTCACATTTCGAAAACTACCATCCCCGTTGTTCAGATACAGGACATCGTTGCCATAGTTGGCCACGAACACATCCGGAAACCCATCAGCATCATAATCCCCAACAATCACTCCCTGCCCGTAACCACCATCATCTGCACCCGCCACCTCGGAACGATCCTCAAACCGCTGCCCAGCCCGATTTCTGAACAAACGATTCCCCGGTACAGCCACGGACTCGGCCTGTGGGTCCAGCACTGCACCGTTGGCAAAGTACAAATCGAGCCAGCCATCCAGGTCCACATCGAGCCACGCGACACCTCCGCCCATGACTTCAGGAAGCAGAAAACGCCCAGGCACACGATCTTCGAAATATCGAAATTCAATACCCATCAACGGGGCCACATCTGTAAACACCGGCAAGGGATCCGGAGGCACATTCTGCGGTTTTGGCTTACTGCCGCTGACCTTCGACTCCTGAGGGACGGCCTTTTGTTCAGGCGTCCCGCCCGCTGAGACCGCTGCTGGCGCTCCGGCCCCACCGCTGCTGTCGCCCGATGGGCGTTCACCACATCCGCTCGTCAGCGCAAGACTGAGTAACCCAGCCAGCATCACACCGACCGACCTGAAACAATATGAACTTGCCACCAGGCTGCCTCTGCAGAAAAAACGGAACAAGGCAAACAAAAAGCCGGGTGTCCTGCGACATCCCGGCTTCTGATGTTTAATAGGACTTCAAACAGAATCCTAGAACTCTCCGAGGACCTGGCCATCGTTACGGGCACCAACACGCACCCAGACGTTGTTGTCAATGTTCTCACTGATGAACTTGACAGAACCGTCAGCCAGACAAATCTGAGCCCCACCGGTGTGCCAGCTGGAAGCCGACATCATCGTAGAACCGTACCAGTCACCTTCATTGGAGTGGCAGCTGGTTTCGTTCGGGTTCATGTTGTGGGAGTACACAGAGCCAGCACCAACGAACGACCAGGACCAGCCCGCACCACGCATTGCGTGACGACCACCGCCGTTGTCGGCAGACGACGTCAACGCGTTGCAGGCCGTACGCAGTGCCTGATGAGTATTTCCACCGGCCCACGTCTTGATCTGCTTCGTCCGTGTCCCATAGGGCTCCGGTTTGAAGTTGTCCATGCCGAATTCACCATAGGCAGCCGTGTTGCTTGATCCATCGGTGATCGACGCAAACGTCACAGGAGCGTTCTGGTTGCCCGGCTGACCGATGTACGATGCGATCCCGTTGTGGCGACCTTCCCAGCCGCTGACAGGATTCACGCCGTCAATCGACAATCGCTGAACGCCATTGTTGATCGCGTAGGTGAAGTTGCCGTCAGCACCACCCTGATTCGGGTTGGCGTTCGACGGGCAGTTGAAGACCGGCAATCGACCGCTGAGCGCCGTGTTGCTGCCACGGTACCAGTGATGGTAGGGGTACTGGTCGTACCGCAGGCGAGAAAACTCGTTGCTGCGTTCCAGCATCGGCAGCATGAACACCTTGTCAGAAAATGCCGCCTGAATGTCGTCGCGGTATGCCGGACCTGGATTCCAG
>JALQWE010000526.1 GCA_023258825.1 Planctomycetaceae bacterium
GTGTTGCTGGGTGACGCAGGATCCCTGGAGGTTGGTGTCGATCTGCGGTAAGCAACGGAGAGCGTTTATGAACTGAGTTTCGGCCGGGGTTCGTTGTGAAACCACAGATGAACACGGGTGGGCACAGATGAGGGGGTGCTTTAGTGCGGGGCGCAGGATCCGTGTAGAACCGCGTCCATCCGTGGTTAAGGAACCGCTGTTGTCCGTCGTTATGCCCGCCTGGACTTGCGCAGCCTGCGACAAGGCAGCGCGACTTGTGCGCACTATCGCACTACTTCGGCATCTCAGACGGTGAGACATCGTCGTCGAGGGTGCGGATGGGTTCCGGAATCCACCAGTCCGCGACGCCCAGTAGCGACAGCATCTGAGTTCGCAGTTCCTTCATGACGGTGTCTTCGCCGCGTGGTTTGCGGCCGGGTTCCACCACAATCGGGGCTCCGATGCGCAGGTGGACTCGCCAGTCCGGTTTCAGCGTGATCCGGTCCGTCAGATCTTCTTCCAGTCGATGCACAGTTTCAGCGATACGCTCCGGGGTCAGAGGCCCGCGGACGCCGTCGTCCAGATAATCCTGCGGATACAGGGACAGAGTCTGCACGTAGTAGCATTCGGTCAGAACGTTCCAGAGTTCCTGTTTTCCGGCGGCACTGAGTCCCGGCTGCATCAACTCCGGAAGCACCGCAGCACGCAGATCCTTGACGCGGCCCACGACATCGCCAGTTTTAGCTCGGCCAAACCAGCGACGCTCGCGAGGTTGCAGCACGGCATTGATCAGAGACTGAATGCGTTCCCGCAGTGGACCCTGCCGTGAATCTCCGAGGACTTCCACTTCGCGACTGGCCAGCAGTGCAAGGGCGAGACGGCGAATGCGATCCCGATGAGAGCACTGTTCAAAGGTCTTCCAGAATGTTCGTTGTTCCAGACGCGTCAGAGTAGGACCGATGCAGTTGTGCAGGTCACCGATCAGTTCGTATCGGATGGCCATCGGGTGGATCACGACCTTGCCGGCCGGATTCTGTTCTGCGCGTTTACGCGCCGCCACGCGACCAATGAAAGAGACGCCGTCCATCAATCCCAGCAGGCGATCATTGGAACGGGAAATCACACCTTCAGGAAAGATCACCAGAGGTCGTTCCCCGGAAACAACAGCCTGCACGGCGGTGTCCAGTGCTTCACGGTCAATGCCTTCCCGGAAGACGCTGAAGCCCCCCAGCATCCGAGCGACAAAACCCTCCAGCGGACTCTGCTTAAATACGTGCCAGCTGGCCATGGAATACACATGGCAGGGAATTTCCCGGCAGACCATACCCATCAGCATCGGGTCGGAATCGCGACTGTGGTTCGGGCACAGGATGACGCCATGCCCGGCACGCAGACTGTCACGCAGATGTTCCGCACCCTCAAATCGATAATCCACAAGGCCATACCGATTTTTCAGGAAGGGCTTCAGCCAGAGCCGAAACAGCCATGAGAACCATCGCCCGCGATAGGGTGGCACAAACTGATAGGGTTCGTCCACCACAACTCTGTGCATGCTGTTTCAGCCTTGTCTCGATGCGGATCGGCAACGTCCGAGTACCGGGGAAGGATTTGCGATTTTCCAAAGCGGATTCGCGGCACTGCGGGACATGTTCAGCAGGTTTCAACTGCCGACACGTGTGTCCGCGGGCATATCTTAGTGCGGAGTATCGTCTGGGACAGAAATCCTGAGAAGCCCGAGTCTGAACAGAGGAAAACTACGCAGAAAACGGACATTTCGGCCAAAATCTGCAAAACAAGGCCATTCCCAGGGGCCTGCCACACAGGCTGCCGAGCGATCTCAGGACAGAAAATCGTGGAAATCTGCATTCCTGCAGCAGGATGCCGTTCGGTATCCGCTCCGAAGGCCGTTTTCAGAGTGTCCGAGGGTGTTCAAGATACTCCCGGATCTGCAGGTGCCCCGAGTCTGTCACATGCGTTTGAATCGCGCCGGACAGACCAGTGAACAGTAAGTTGGACCCCGGATAGGCAGCTCGCAGCGCCCTGCGATGACGGTCGTCTTTGGCACTGACAATCAGATGGGTCGGGGTCGTGACCTGACCAAGGGCCCGAGAATTGGCGGCCGGGCTACCGTGATGAGGACTGACCAGAACGCTGCAGCTTGCAAGGGAGTGCAGCAGATCCTGCTGACCAACGCCCTCCAGATCACCCGGCAGACAAAGACGGTGACCGCGATAATCCAGCACGGCGACGAGGCTGCAGGCGTTGTCGCTGGCGGCCTGCAGTTGCTGAACCGCGGCATCACTCTGCAGAAACTGTACGCGCAGGGCGTCTGTTCGCAGGCTGTCACCATGTGATAACAGGCTCGTCGGAACCTCAAGCTGCTGCAGCGCGGCCGTCAGTCCCGCGACTTCCGGAGAGGCCGATTGCACGAACTGACGTGTGGTCAGTACCTGCCCTACCGGCATCTTCTCCAGCAAACCTCGAACTGCGTTGTAGTGATCGGCATCGGCGTGCGACAGGACCACAGTGTCAACCATCCGCTGTCCACGGCTCCAGAGATATCCGGCAATCACATCCGCCGCGCCGTCGCCTCGGTTCATCGCGCCCGCATCAAACAACAGTACGCGATTATCGACTTCGACAACAATTGCGTTGCCGTGTCCGACACTGAGGACCGTGCAGGTCAAACCCTCGGTCGTCGGACGCTCACAGACCTGATAAAACTGCACGATCGCAAACAGGATCAGAGCCACGCGAAATCCCTGTCGCCATACCGGTCGTACGGTCAGAACAGCACCCCCCAGCAAACCGTACCAGACGGGAAGAAACCAGTTCGGCAGATCCGGGATCATCACAAATCCGGTACGGACATCGGCGGAATATCGCACGGCAAGGTTGAGCAGTGACAGCAGTCCCTCAAATGGAGCCCCGGCCAGTAGTCCGAGTATCGGAAGCAGATTGCCGATTGCCACAAACACATAGCCGACAATCAGCGTCAGCGTGGTGAGTGGAATCAGCAGCAGGTTGACAACCATCCCGGTGACCGACACCAGATGAAACTGGGTCGCGATCAGCGGGGCAGACAGAACGGTCACGGCCAGCATCTGCTGATAACTGCGCAGGACCGAATGCCCCAGCTGACGCAGACGATCCCACAGTCGGTCTCGCAAGGTAACAATATCAGCAGGAACTTCGGAATCGGTTGGTGCCGGATCACGCGACGCAACCCACCCTAACGCCCCGACCGCCAGAAACGAGAGCCACGCGCCCATGTCAAAAACAATGGCCGGATCACACAATACCAGGATCAGTACGGTTAAGCCGATCAGAGTCCCCATGCGAAAGTCGCGA
>JALQWE010000527.1 GCA_023258825.1 Planctomycetaceae bacterium
CCTGAGACCACAACCGGGAGCAGGACGGCCATACCGATCAGACTGCATTTCATCAGAACAGGACGCATCAGGCGCACCACAACGCACTCCCCCGGAAAAAACAAGGCTCCACTTCGCGATCAACAGCGCGGCTAATACGGAACCTTTTTGAATTCAGCAAACTCTGAGATTAAACAGTGGCCAACGTGGTTGCAAGCACAGCCCACCGGCTGAAGGCTGAGTTTTGTTGAGGAACTGCGGGCCGATTCGGTGTGGCAGTCTGCCTGCAGGGCAAGCCGCTTTTCGATCCGGATGTCCCTCGATGGTTCGGAGAACAAGGCGGTTGCCCGCACCATGGGCCAAAGTTGCAGCATTCAGCCCCGAGCTTCAGGCTCAGGCATTTCGTTCACCGGGGACATGACTGGCGTCAGCAGGCACACGGACAACACCCCGAACTCTGTCGAATTACGTCTATTTTGACCGACTTTCAGCAGAAAGTCTCAGCCGAAAACGAAAATCCGACTCGCAATCACAAAATCCTCCCCTCCACTTTGCCTGAAAAGTCGTACTATCCAACAGAGTTCGGTCGCGGTTTTGCCTCGGAAGCCTCATGTTTCGGCGTCTCATCCGAATTTTGCTGTGTCACTCTGCGGTCACACTGGTTTTCTGTGTGTGGCTGAATTGCTGCGCGATGACTCAGGCCAGCTGCGGAAATTACCTGCACACTCGAGATGGTGCTCCCCGGCTTTCGCTCGCCGAACAGCCCTCGGCCGCCCAACAGGGATCAAATCAACAGGGCTCAACGCAAAGGGGACCGCTGCTGTCGGATCTTCTGGATTCCTCGCGAACGCCGTTTCACCCGCCCTGTTCAGGGCCGCACTGTCGCCAGGCGCCGTCGCAACCGTTCCAGATCCCGCCACTTCCCCCGACAAACGACTCTTCCAGTCAGGAAGCCGGGTGCTTGCCGATCGATCAACCCGGCTCGGCAACCGAACCGCAATCCGCCCTCAGCCACGCCGGCACCGCCGCGGCACTGCCAGGATTTCCGCCCGCAATTGAAATCCCTCCCGAAGCTGCGTTTTAGTTGGCCATCAGGCCGCCCCTGGTCCCCCGTGTCCGGGCCAAAAGCAACTGGATATCCCGTTGAAGGCCTGCCCCGAGAGACAAGGCCGCGTTCTTCACGCTCGCCACAGCAATCGTGTGAGCAACACATCGTGTCAGGTAAAACCGTTCGCTGCTGATTGGGATGGCAGCCCGCTGACGTCTGAGACACAATTCACTGAGGTCGTGTTCCTGCCGGAATCTTCGGCCTCGGGTGCCCCTGCTTATCGCCGCGTTTTGGGCTTGGCCAGCATTTCGTGATCCAGGGCGCAAAAGTCCTCAGATCAGTTAGCCGCTTTGGTGAATGCTGGATGAATTGCTGCGGTTCAAACGCGTCGATAAGTGGCAACGAACCACCCAATCCAGGGTGCTGACACGATTTCCGGGACGTCATGTCGGTCATGCCACGGTCCTTCACTGGACTTTGGGTGCTGAGCATCCCGCCTGGTTTTGCTGTATCAATATTTGACAACTCCAGCCTGGCTGGACTTCGAAAAACAACACCCCACCGAATCGCGCGACTCACGCAGCGTTATCCGGTGCAGGGGATTGAATTCAGAGATTTGGAATCATTCGTTGGAAAGTGGTGTTGCAATGTCAGCAAGTGCCGTGTCCTCGACAGCAAGCCCCCCCAAACGCGTTGTAAAGAAGGCAATTGGTCCTCGACTGAGGATCGTGTTTTACGTCATTCTGACGTTGCTGGCCGCAATTGGTGCCAACAGCGTGTACCTGGCGGGCATCACGTTTCTGGAATACTGGACTTCGCGAACCTACCAGGATTATTTCTACGAGTGCATGTTTCTGCTGCACATCGTGCTGGGCCTGCTGATCGTTTCGCCCTTTCTGATCTTCGGCATCATTCACATGCGGAACACCCGCGACCGCAAGATCCGTCGAACGGTGATGATTGGTTACGCACTGTTCGCGGTGTGTCTGCTCGTCCTCGCATCCGGATTCCTGCTGCTTCGAAATGTGATTGAACTGAAAAGTCCGGCCATCAGATCGGCGGTCTACTGGTCTCACGTCGCGGGCCCGGTGATCGGCGCCTGGCTCTACTGGATGCACCGCCTGGTCGGTCCGAAGTTGCGATGGAAGTCGGGCCTGATCTGGGTGGGCGTTGCCGCGGCAACGGCATTGGGAATGATCTACCTGCAGTCCCGTGATCCGCGGGAATGGAATGTTGCAGGGCCAAAAGACGGCGAAAAGTACTATTTCCCTTCGCTGGCGAAAACATCCACTGGCAATTTCATCGATGCCAAAACACTCGACATGAACGAGTACTGCCTCAACTGCCACAAGGGGGCACATGACGACTGGGCCTCCAGTGCGCATCGCTTCAGTTCCTTCAACAACCCGGCGTATCTCGCCAGCGTCGCTGAAACTCGCGAGGTCAGCCTGAAGCGGGACGGAACCGTCCAGGGCTCACGATTCTGTGCTGGTTGTCACGACCCTGTGCCGTTCTTCAGTGGTGCGTTTGATGACCCGAAGTTTGATATGCTGAATCATGCCACCTCACAGGCTGGAATCACCTGCACGGTTTGCCATGCCATCACTCACGTGAACAGCAATCTCGGTAACGCAGACTACACCATTGAAGAGCCGATTCATTATCCGTTTGCAAAGAGTGAAAATCCGCTGCTGCAGTGGGTGAATCATCAGTTGGTCAAAGCCAAGCCATCCTTCCATAAAAAGACGTTTTTGAAACCACTGCACAAGTCCGCGGAATTCTGCGGAGCCTGTCACAAAGTGCACTTGCCCTTCGCGCTGAACCACTACAAGGAATGGCTGCGGGGGCAGAATCACTACGACAGCTGGCTGCTGAGCGGCGTGTCAGGCCACGGAGCTCGCAGCTTTTACTACCCTGAAACTGCGCAGACGGACTGCAATGGCTGCCACATGCCGACCAAAGAATCCACCGACTTCGGGGCGAAGTATGTGGACGATTCGGGAAAACTGAAAACGCATGATCATTTCTTTCCCTCAGCCAACGCCGCGATTAACTGGATGACAGGGAACGAGGATTCGATTGAGCGGCATAAAGCCATGCTGAAGGGGACTATGCGTGTCGATGTGTTCGGTGTGCGTGATGGAGGGACGCTGGAAGGCCCCCTGACGGCCCCGCTGCGTCCTGAGGTCCCGACACTCAAACCGGGGCATTCCTACCTGCTTGAAACTGTGATTCGAACGCTCAAGGTCGGACACCATTTCACACAGGGCACGACAGATTCGAATGAGGTGTG
>JALQWE010000528.1 GCA_023258825.1 Planctomycetaceae bacterium
TCCAGAGGAAATCCTCCAACTTCTCAAGGTCTCATTGCCTGAAATTGCTCAACCGCTGCAGCACTGGCAGGCTGTGGTACTTGGTGGCGGTCTTGTGAATGGCATCAGCCTCTCAAATCGCTGGCCTCAGGCTGAAATCCGAAAGTCCCTCGACCTTCAACCGGACCTGAATCCTGCATGGTCATACGCACTCCAACAGGCTGCCCTGATGACCACGGCGGAGAGCATTCCTCCGGGAACTCGCTACGATGCACTCAGGATGGTCGCGCTGCTCGACTGGTCTGTAGCTGCCCCACTTCTGGAAAAATACCTCAGCAAAGACAGTCATCCGGAACTGCAGATGGGAGCTGTCAGTGGACTGAGCGATGTTCCGGAGACCTCAGCAACCACGCTGCTGATTGCAGCATGGGGCAACCTTTCCGAATCCAATCAGGGCCTCGCTATCGATGCCTTGACGCGCTCGCCTCAACGCTGTCTCGAGACACTCAAAGCCCTGGAAGACGGTCGACTACCTGAGTCCCTGAAAGCTGGAGAAAAACTTCAGTCCCTCCTTGAACATCCGTCGGACGAGGTGAAATCCATGGCAAATCGCGTACTGCGGTAACCAGTGTGCCCACAATCTCAACCCAAACGGTCTCAGTCTCCTGACGCCCTCAACTCAGAATTCCATGGACGACCTGCCCATGAACGTCTGTCAAACGATAATCCCTGCCGGAATATCGATATGTCAGCTTCTCGTGGTCGAGCCCCATCAGATGAAGAATGGTCGCATGCAGATCATGGACATGAACACGATTTTCCACCGCAGAGCAGCCAAACTGATCTGTGGCCCCCCACGAAATCCCACCCTTCACACCGCCACCAGCAAGCCAGACTGTAAAGCCATAGTGGTCATGGTCGCGCCCTTTTTGACCTTCTGACGTCGGAGCACGACCAAACTCACCACCCCAGACCAGCAGTGTTTCGTCAAACAATCCCCGCTGTTTCAAATCCCGAATCAGGGCTGCAATTCCCTGATCACAAGCCCGCGCCAACGCAGAATGCCCGCCCTGAATATTGTCGTGTCCCGTATCCCACGCAATGTCATAACCATCGATCGACAGGGACACCTGCACTGCACGCACACCGCGTTCGATCAAACGTCTGGCTAACAGGCAACCTTTGGCATATTCAGTATCACCATACAGATCCAGAGTCGTTTTGGTTTCTCCACTGATATCGAATGCCTCCGGAACGCTGAATTGCATGCGATAGGCCATCTCCATCGCCGCGATTCGACTTTCCAGAATCGCATCATGGTACTGATCCGCATGTAAACGATTCAATCGCCCCAGAAGATCAGACTGACGACGCTGATCCCGCAGAGACACACTGTGGTTCTGCAGATCCTGAAGGACAGATTCCGGGCGCATCTCAGCAATGTTCACATAACATCCGTTGTATGCACCCGGAAGAAAGCTACTGCCCCAGTTGGCCATTCCGCCTCTTGGCTGAGCGCGCGGCGACATCGCCACAAATCCCGGAAGATTCTGGTTGTCCGTCCCAAGCCCATACACCAGCCATGAACCCAGACTCGGACGATTTGGCTGCAGATGTCCAACGTTCATCATCATCATCGCGCCAGCATGCTCCGGAATATCCGTATGCATGGAATGGATGAAGCACAGGTCGTCCACACACTCAGCAACATGCGGAAAAATCTCACTGACCCATTTCCCGCACTGCCCGTACTGTCGAAATCGAAATGGTGAAGGAAACAGTCCGTTTCTGGTGTTCCGTAAACTCTTTCGGTCCACCTCTGCAGGACGCTGGCCCGCGTACTTCAGTATCTCCGGCTTGTAGTCAAATGTGTCAACCTGAGAAGGTCCACCGGGCATGAATAACTGAATGATCCGCCGGGCCTTCGGAGCAAAATGCGACATTTTCGGCAGCAGCGAATCCATCGTTCCCGCTCCCCCCTCGCCTGCCGTTACTGTCATGGCGCCTTCGGCCAGAGTCAACCCGGACAGGCCAATTCCGGATCCGAGACGCATGAGGGATTCGCGACGACTTTGAGATGGCAACTGATTCCCGTTGAACATGGGTAACTCCTCAGAAACGTATCCATTGAACACAGACCAGAGCCTCATCGCAGATGCATCAACTCATTCGAACTCAACAGCACCTGGGCATACTGCTGCAGCACATTCAACTTGCCAGATCCTGCAGATTCGACGGATGTGCTCAGAAAGGCCCTGGCCAGTTCCTGCTCCTCAGCCGAAGGGTTGCGACCAAACAGCAGCAAACAGGCATTTTTCACTCGTTCCTCCTCCGTGGAGGACTCTGCCTCCAGGCGTGCCGCAAACGCCCTCGCTCGCTCGGCCATAAATGGACTATTCATCAGAAACAAGGCCTGCTGCGGAATGACCGAAGTCCTGCGCCCCTCACTGGTCGCACGCGGCAGTGGAAAATCGAACAGTCGCAGAAAAGCATCCGAGGCAAAACGATCTCCATTACGACTGATCGCACCGTACAGAGTCCTGCGGCGACTTTCCAGCAGAGAATCCACAGGCGGTCCTCCGACTTTTGTGTCCAGTTCTCCCGTCACATACAACAAAGTATCCCGCCATGACTCAATATCCAGTCGTCGCGGATTCATCCGCCACAACAGACGATTGTCGGCATCCACAGCAAACGCAGACTCGTTCATGGCACTACTCATCTGCCACGTCGAGGACCTGAGAATCAAGCGATGCAGATCCTTCAGTGACCATGGACGCACGCCACCCGGTCTCTTCGAATCCATGGAACCTTCCATGAATTCTACAGATAACCAGTCCAGCAGTTCGGGATCGGTCTGTTCAATCAGGATGTTGCGGTTGTACATGGCAGTCTTTGAAAAGAAGGAACCTTGGCGGGGCTTGGGGACAAGCGCTGGCAAGGGCTGCCCAGGCGAACGGCTGAAAGCGGCTGTGCCGCTGCGCGCTCCCCAGTGGTTGTGGCCGGCCTGACCGGCGCTGCCCACGTCAAGGCCGTCAAGGCCCCTATCGCCAGTTGCGCACAGCCGCAAGTGTAGCCGAGCCGCCCGCTCAGAGCGGCCGCTGGCGGCCAGCCAGGGCGGCGGTGTGGGCCTGGGTTTGCGAGATGCGTTCGAGCTGTTTGTGCTCGGCCATCACGCGGCCCACATAGGCCTCGTCGTTGGCCTGGCCCGATGCGCTGGCGTACAGCCGCATCCCGTCTTCGGTCGAGCCCGTGGCCTGGATGCTGGCCTGCAAAAAGCGCGCCCCCAGGCGCAGATTGGTCAGCGGGTCAAAGGCGGC
>JALQWE010000529.1 GCA_023258825.1 Planctomycetaceae bacterium
CAGTGGCTCAACACAGTTTGATGGCAACGTGACACTGACAAACGGCGACACAGCCAGCAGTTTCGCGGGCACCACGATTCTTGATGGCCTGACATGGAGCAGCTACGACGGGCTGACATTTACAGGTGCCGTAACCATGTCCGGCGGCGCGGTGAGTCTGAATTCCAACGGCGGAAACATTCTGCTGAGCAGCACTCTGGCTGGCGGAGGTCAGGACCTGACGATTGCTTCCGGCACTGCAGCCGGCACAACCACGTTCACTGGTGCAGTGAGCGGCATGGGCGACGGCCTGGGAGCGGCGATCACGATCGATTCGACGGGCCTGGCATGGTTTAAGAGCACCGTGGGTGGAGCGTCCGGAATCGTGTCGTCCAGCAGCAGTGGCTCAACACAGTTTGATGGCAACGTGACACTGACAAACGGCGACACAGCCAGCAGTTTCGCGGGCACCACGACACTTGATGGCCTGACATGGAGCAGCTACGACGGGCTGACATTTACCGGTGCCGTGACCATGTCCGGCGGCGCGGTCAGTCTGAATTCCAACGGCGGAAACATTCTCTTCAGCGGTACGCTTGCTGGCAGCGGTCAGGACCTGACGATTGCTTCAGGGACTGGTGCGGGCACGACGACGTTCACCGGGGCTGTTGGAGCGTCCGGAAGCAGCCTTGGCAGCATCGTACTTTCAGCGGTTACAGGCACCATCGAGTTCAGCAATGACCTTTACGCCACGGCGATCACCAACTCAGGTGGATCGTTTAGTCTCAATCTCTTCGGTTCAATTACCAGCATCACGAACTCTGTGACCTTCGGAACAACAGGTACAGTAGCATTCGGAAATGGCGGCGATACGCTCACATTTACCGGCGGACTAGTGCATTCCGCCGGGGCGAATACCATCGGGGGAAGCATCATCTCCTCTGACCAGGACATTAGCCTTGCGGCAACAACGCTGACGGCCAACTCGGACATTGATACCACGGGAGTTGCGGCCGGAAATATCCTGTTCAGCTCCACAATTGCCACCGCCGGATACGCACTGGCCCTGGATGCCGGTGCGGCTGGTAACATTACGCTCACCGGGGCACTCACTGGCGGTGGAGCCATGACTGTGCGTGCGGGAGCCGTCCAAAACTATGCCGCTCTGACGGTCGGAAGTCTCAACGTTCAGAATGCTGCGACCAGCGTCACATTCAACGGGGCAATTGCGGCAACAACCACAATTGATGTGAATAGTGCAGGAACGATCGTTCAGACGAATGCAGTCACCAGCGGCACCGCGCTGAACTATGATGCCGTGACCACCATTGCTGTCAATGCCGGAATTACTGTCAGCGGTACCGTCAACATTGATTCGACAGGTGTGACAACCATTTCCGCAGCGGGAGATATCAATGCAGGCGGGGCCGTCGTCTTCGGGTCCACTCTTGCTGGAACACTGACGACCTCCGGAGACATTGTGACCTCCGATGACAACATCACCTTTTCAAGGGCCGTCACCCTTGGAGGCGCCGTCGACATTGACACCACCGGAACTGCCGCCGGAAATATCCTGTTCAATTCCACAATTGCCACCGCCGGCAATGCACTGACTCTGGATGCTGGTGCGGCCGGCAACATCACGCTCAGCGGGGCACTCACTGGCGGCGGGTCACTCACGGTCCGAGATGGCGCAGTTCAGAATTACGCTGCTCTTACCGTCAGCACGCTCAGCATCGCCGATGCGACTACGAGCGTCACGTTCAATGGTCCGCTCATAGTATCGTCTACGTATTCTGTTATCTCTGGTGGAAGTGTCACCCAGACGAGTACTGTCACGGCCACTGGGCCGGTCACATTAACGTCCACCGGATCCGGCAATCTCGATATTTCCAGCATCTCCGCTGCGGGCCAGGATCTCGTGCTCTCATCGCCGGGCGGAAGTATCACTCAGGTGTCAGGCTCAATCACAGCTTCGACACTCAAGCTGACCGCCGCCACTGGCATCGGAACACCGTCCTCACCCATTACAACCTCCACCGTCGGTATGACCATCGCAGCCACCAGCACTTCCGGTGGAATCTTTATCGAAAACACTGGCAGCCTGATCATCGGGTCGGTCGGTGGCGTTACAGGGTTGTCGCTGGCAACATCCGGCAATATCGTTATCCGCACCAACAGCCCGCTAACGGTCAATTCTCCTGTAACAAATGCCGTCGGTGGTGACATTGTCCTTGCTGCACAGGGCAACCTGGCCACTGACGATCTGACGATCAACGCCAGTATTTCGGCGTCGGGAGGCAACGGGAACATCAGCCTCTACGCCGGAGATTCGATCAATGTCGCAACAGGAGTCAGCATCTCTGCTGTTGGTACCGGAACTGTGTTACTGAGTGCGAGCACCGACTATAACGGCGGGACGCTACAAAATGGCTATGACGCTCCGGACGCATCCTCCGGCGTCGTTAGCATGAGTGACGGTTCTTCTATCTCCACTGTCGGCGGTACGATCACTCTCAGAGGCGATGGATCCATCGATCTCTCGGCTGTCTCCAGCACAAGCGGCGATATCACCGTATCGGCTAACTTTGCGGGGATCGGTGGCACATTGGGCGACTCATTCGGAGCGATTACGGACGCGACGACTTTGGGCGAAGCGGCGAACATCGCAACTTCAGGAACAGCAATACTCTCGGCTGCCAGCGGCATTGGAGCCACCGGAACTGGCAATATTAACACCAGCGTTGGAACACTCAGTGCCACAAATTCCGACACTGGAAATATCGTCATCGCGGAATCCAGTGGCCTGATCGTCTCAGCCGCATCCACGACCAGCGGAAATGGCACCATCGATCTGCAGACTGCCGCCGGGGCGTTCAGCATCAGTGGAGCAATCACGGCTCACGGATCAGGAGATGTCACGCTGCTAGCTTCCGGCGGACTACTTAGTATCGGTGCCGCCGTCAGTTCGACAACTGGAAACCTGAGTCTGACGGGTGGAACAGGAATCACGATCAATACGGCCACAATTACAACGGGCGGAACGCAGACCTACAGTGGGGATGTGACGCTTGGAAGTAATACGACACTTTCCGGGACTGCCGTGAGTTTTTCAGGCACCGTGGATGGTGCGAGGACACTGGCTGTCAATGCCACTGGGGCAACACAATTCAGCGCAGTAGTCGGCGGGACGACGCCACTGACCAGCCTTACGACTGATACCGGGGGGACCGTCAGCCTGCAGAGTGTCACCACCACGGGCGTTCAGAACTACGGGGAAGCCGCGACACTCAGCGGAACTTACACAACCACGAATT
>JALQWE010000530.1 GCA_023258825.1 Planctomycetaceae bacterium
GCATCATTGTCTCGCTGTCCTTACTGCGTCCTGTTGTGGGGATGATTTCGCGCAGTCCGTGCACGAAAAAGGCGTGATTCACTGCGACATTAAGCCGGAGAACGTCATTCTGTTTGCCGGCAATCGAATTCGGCTGGCGGACTTCGGAATTGCCAAAGTTTCGCAGCGGACAGTTCAGGGCGGTGGCACGGGGACGATTGGCTACATGGCGCCGGAACAGGCGATGGGAAAGCCATCATTTCGTTCGGATGTGTTTTCGATCGGTTTGATTGTGTGGCGATTGCTGTCGGGGCAGTGGCCCGAGTGGCCATTCGAATGGCCAGTGGCAGGATATTCGAAGTTGCGAGGTCGGATTCACCCGGAGTTTATTGACTTCATGCGTCGCGCGATTGATCTGAATCCACGTCGCCGCTACCGGGATGCTCAGCAAATGCTGGCGTTGTTTCTGAAGCTGAAAGCCCGCACGCTGCGGCATGCTCGCCTGCGTCGGAAGCATCCGGCCTGAGATGGCGGGGCACGTGGAATCTCGCTCAAATCCCGCGCAGCCACGTTTGCATTCTGTTCAAATCCCAGGTCTCTGACCGCGTTAATCTCGGCGGCAAAACTGTGCTGGTCCAGCGTATTGAGACTGGCCCTGATGGGGAGCTACTCAGGCTGACGTTCGGGGGCCTGGGGAGGAGCTGGCTCAGGAACCGCCGGCTTGTCGGAGTCTGGTTCGTACCATCCGCGGAGCGTGACCTTCACCTCCTTCGGCGTGCGAGTGCCATCGTCCGGATTCGGAGGTTCATCGGGGGGGAAGGGAACTCCGAAGCCTCGTCTGGGGGTAAAGACCTGCGGGATCACGGTCATGGTGATGGTATCGCCCACTTTGAATTGGCGCAGAAGCTTGACGAGGTCATCGAAGTCGCGAAGTTTCTGTCCATTGAGTGCCTGAATCAGATCTCCGGACTTGAGCCCCGCGCGGTCTGCGGAGCTGTCTTTTTCGACGCGTCCGATGGGGACACCGACACCGCCATCGACCAGTCCATCCTGCAGGACACCCAGGCAGACTCGGCCGCGTTCCTGAATCCGCAGATCGCCAAAGATGCCTTTCAGCAGTGCGGTCTGTTCGACGGACAGCGGATTGCCGTCAATCTTGTAGAGTGACACAAGACCGCCGCCGATTCGTGACCAGACCGCAAGACCCTGCAGTCGCTGCAGCAGTTGAAAGGCGCGGGGGTCTGTGGGCCACGTTTCGTCGATGTAGATTTTCAGGTGTTGATCGGATGTGGGATCAGCACCGAACATGGAGCTGGATCTCTCGGATGTTTTCCAGAGCAGTGTGGGGTCACGGGGCTCCATGGGCACCTTGAGCCGGTTGAGTTCAGCAATGGCAAGTTCGACTCGTCGCTGCCAGAGTCGATCAAGGATGTCACGTGAGGCTTCTGCGAGGTACCAGTGTCGGGAAACGGCGGCACTCTCAAGGATTTCGGAAATTTGCTGGGCCTGTGGGTCACGAAAGTCAGTATCCCGCCAGGCAAGTTCCAGCACTTCAATGATTCGGCGTGCGGCTTCGGGATTGGCATTGTTTTCGAGAGCCGCCCCGAGCGTCTGCAGGCCTGTCGTGGTCCGCGCCTGTTGCAGCAGCTGCTGCAATGCTCGTTGACGCAATCCAAAGCCGGGATCGCTGAGTCGTTCCAATAACGCGGCGGTGTCGGCGGAAACAGAATCTGTGCTTGTCGGGGATTGAGCCTGAGCTGAGACAGTGCTGAGGAGGCCCAAAAGCATCGTGGCCGTTAATCGTGTCATCGCCGTCCATGGGCGAGCCTGCTGGTGGAATTTCTGTGCCCGGGCGAACTGAGATCGACCGCTGACAAGGGGCGTCAACGGCGATGCTGGAGTTACGACGACGGGACGTTTCATGGTTGTGCACCTGAGACGATGGAAATTGACAACGACAGAGCTTGACGAATGCCGTGGCAGGCTGTGTCTGCTGCGAACGGGATCAATCTGTGATTTGCCGAGCCAGATCGACACTGGCGTGAGGCAGCACGAATCGACGTCCGATTGTAGTCGATTTGCGAAGAAAGGGACATGCTGGATTCATCAAACGGTGAATCCACGGGCTTAATTCCCCGCGGGAGCAGTTCAGCAATTTGCTGCAGGTTCCGGAGATTTCAGAACATAAAGTAGATGAAAGGATTGAAGGACTGGATGGCCATTCCGACCATGGCGGCCCATAGCAGGGCGATGGCCAGTCCGGCTTTGGGCCAGGTGATTTTTCGGGTGAATTCCCATGTGGAGGGGGTGGCCCAGGTGACGACGGCGGCGAGGATCAGGAGGCAGAGCACATCGTTGCGCCACAGCAGTTCGCTGAGCAACGCGGCGTTGGCCGTTGGAGCTCGGAATCCAAACAGGCTGGCCATGTACCGGCCCGCGTGGGAGAGCGTGTGGGCGCGAAATACAACCCATGTCAGGCACACCAGCACAAAGGTCAGCAGGATCTGCAGTGGTTTCGGCAGTCGTGCGTACAAAGATCGCCGTCCCAGCAGGCGTTCACTGCACAGCAGCAGACCGTGCAGACCGCCCCACGTGACATAGGTCCACGCAGCGCCATGCCAGAGACCTCCGAGAACCATCACGGTGAAAAGATTGAAGGTGGTACGCAGAGTGCCTTTGCGATTTCCGCCCAGCGGTACATACAGGTAGTCTCGCAGCCATGACGACAGAGAGATGTGCCAGCGTCGCCAGAAGTCCGTGATGGACGTGGCGCAGTATGGCGAATCGAAATTCTTCATGAACTGAAAGCCGGGAATCAGAGCGAGGCCGATGGCCATATCGGAATAGCCGCTGAAGTCGAAGTAAATCTGAAACGCGTACGCCACTGCGCCCAGCCATGCTTCGGCGGTTCCGATGCTGTCCGCTTCAAAGGCGAGATCGGCGATCTGCCCACAGGGATTGGCCAGCAGAATTTTTCGGGAGAATCCGAGACTGAAGAAGACGATTCCGGTGGCTGCCTTTTCCAGTGACGAGGAACGCCGGGACAGTTGCTCGGCAATGTCCTGGAATCGCACAATCGGGCCGGCAACCAGTTGCGGAAACATGCCGACATAGCAGCTGTAGTCCACATAGTTGCGAATGGCTCGGGCATGTCCGCGATAGACGTCCACCACATAGCTGATGGCGTGAAAGGTCCAGAAGCTGATACCAAGTGGCAACGTGACTCGCAGCGTGGAATTCACGGCGGCCGATGTCCAGCCGGCCTGATGCATCAGTTGATTCCAGGTATCGATACCGAAGTTGTAGTACT
>JALQWE010000052.1:0-254 GCA_023258825.1 Planctomycetaceae bacterium
ACAATAGCGGAGACCTTTTTTTTGTTCTTGATTCATGAGAGATTTCTGACCATGCCAGATCCTCCTCCAGCGAAGCGTCGACAGCGAGTGACGGGGAAGGATTCGTGCGGAGGGACGAAGCGTGCTGAGGGGGTTGCTGACGTTGAATCCACGTCGGCAGAGGTGCCTTACGCAGAATTGCACTGCAAGACCAATTATTCATTTCTGGAGGGTGCGTCACACGCAGACGAGTTGGTTGCGCAGGCGGTGAGCCT
>JALQWE010000052.1:264-13739 GCA_023258825.1 Planctomycetaceae bacterium
TGCACTTGCCGTCACAGATCGAAACTCGCTCGCGGGGGTTGTCCGGGCTCATGTCGCTGCGAAGGAGGCGGGGCTGAAGTTGCTGGTTGGGGCGGAGATCGTTCCGGTCGATGGTCCGGCCATGGTTTTGCTGGCGATGACTCGTGAGGGATATGGACGCCTGTCGTCTCTGATTACCGTGGGTCGACGGCGGGCGGAAAAGGGTGAGTGCCGCATCCTGATGTCCGACATCGGAGACTTCTCCGCCGGCCTGTTGTGTTGTGTGCCACTGAACCAGGAGTCCCAACTGCGATTCCAGAGAAAGTACGAACCTGGCCTTAGCATCGAAGTTGACGAGGCGTTGCTGGGGCGATTGCGGACGATTTTCGGAGACCGGTGCTACGCTCTGGCCGAATTGCATAGAGGCGTGAACGATGCTCAGCGACTGCACCACTGGCAGAATACCTGTCGGGATCTTCGCATTCCGCTGGCTGCAGCCAATGACGTGCATTTTCACGATCCACGACGGCGGGCTCTGCAGGACGTGGTCACGGCAATTCGCTGTGGTGGTGCCCTGCAATCACTGGGGTATGAGTTATTCCCGAACGGTGAGCGTCACCTGAAATCCGGCCACGAGATCCTCGAAGTCATGGGCGGAAACCGAGACATCATCGATCGAACGCTGGAAATCGCCTCGCGCTGTACATTCTCGCTTGATCAGCTGCGTTATGAGTATCCGGAGGAGCTCGTTCCCGCGGGACTGGAGCCTGGCGACCACCTGAGCAATCTTACGTGGCGGGGTGCGGCACAGCGTTATCCGGATGGAATTCCGGAAAAGATTCGCCGGATGATCCGTCACGAACTGACACTGATTCGGGACCTTCATTATGAGGCGTATTTTTTAACGGTCTACGACATTGTCAGGTTTGCCCGAGAACGTGACATTCTGTGTCAGGGGCGGGGGTCTGCCGCAAATTCAGTAGTCTGCTTCTGTCTCGGCATCACTTCAGTTGATCCGGGGCGAATCGATGTGCTCTTCGAGCGATTTGTCAGTCGGGAACGAAATGAAGCGCCCGATATTGACGTGGACTTTGAGCACGAGCGGCGCGAGGAGGTGCTGCAATATCTGTTTGACCGGTATGGCCGCGATCGAGCTGGAATGACTGCGGCTGTCATCTCGTATCGACCGCGGTCAGCCATTCGCGATATAGGTCGAGCCCTGGGACTCTCCAGTGACAGCATTGACAAACTGGCAGGGCAGATGGAACACGTTGACGGAGAGGAGCAGTTTGCGGAACGAATGCGTGCGGGTGGTATTGATCCGGAATCGCTGCTGGGACGAAGGCTCCTGGATCTGCTGGGGGCCCTGCTGAACTTTCCGAGACACCTGTCACAGCACCCTGGTGGAATGGTGATGTCCAGAGGTCCGCTCAGCGAACTGGTTCCCGTCGAAAATGCCTCCATGCCCGGACGAACGGTCATACAGTGGGATAAAGATGATCTCGACGCACTGGGCCTGCTGAAGGTTGATTGCCTGTCACTGGGGATGCTGAGTTGCCTTCGCCGGGCCTTCGACCTTGTCCGCAGCACCCACGGCCTGGAGCTGACCCTCGCCACTGTGCCCTCCGAGGATCCCCTCGTGTATGACATGATCAGTCGCGCGGACACTGTGGGTGTCTTCCAGATTGAGAGTCGGGCGCAAATGAGCATGCTGCCGCGACTCAGACCGCACTGTTTCTACGATCTGGTGATTGAAGTGGCTATTGTGCGTCCCGGACCGATTCAGGGCAACATGGTTCACCCTTATCTTCGTCGGAGGTCAGGTGAGGAGCCGGTTGAATATCCCAATCCCGATGTACGTGATGTACTGCACCGCACACTCGGAGTGCCAATTTTTCAGGAACAGGCCATGCGGCTAGCCATTGTTGCCGCCGGGTTTACGCCTGGAGAGGCAGACCAGTTAAGGCGGGCCATGGGAGCATGGCGAAAAACCGGTGTGATTGCCAGGTTCCATGAGAAACTGGTCACAGGCATGCTTGCGCGGGGGTATCAGCAGGAGTTTGCCGAACGTGTGTTCCAGCAGATCAGCGGCTTTGGAGAATATGGCTTTCCGGAATCACATGCGGCCAGTTTCGCCCTGCTGGTTTACGTCTCCGCATGGATCAAACGCTACTACCCGGCCGTGTTTGCAGCGGCGCTGATCAATAGCCAGCCAATGGGATTTTATGCGCCCGCTCAGCTGGTCCGGGATGCGCGGGAGCACGGCGTCATCGTCCAGCCTCCTGACGTGAACTACAGCAACTGGGATTGTACGCTGGAACCCACATCAAGCGTTTCCACGACAAGAGGTCCGTTTTCGCACCGGGATGCCGGTACCGCTCTGCGTCTCGGGCTGCGACTTCTGCGAGGACTCCCGGAGGAGTCAGCTCGCCGAATCGAACTGATCCGACAGCAGCAGGGTCCATTCTCCTCTTTCGAACAATTCGCCGCGCGCACGGGACTGAATCGCACAACGCTGCAGATACTTTCAAGGTCCGATGCGTTTGCATCTCTGAAGATCGATCGCCGTTCGGCACTCTGGCAAGCCTTGCCTTCAAGGGAATCACTGCCGCTGTTTTCCACAGCGGAAGGCCTCCAGGAAGACGCTCCCATCCCCGAGTTGCCTCGCATGACTGAGCAGGATCAGGTTGTTGCCGACTACACATTCTCAGGCCTTTCACTGCGAAAGCACCCAGTCAGCTTTCTGCGTGAAAAACTGCAGGCGATGCGTGTCCTCACCTCAGAGTCGTTGTCTGAAACTGCAACGGATCGTCGGGTAAAAGTAGCCGGACTTGTCCTGATGCGCCAAAGGCCATCAACTGCCAGCGGCATCACTTTTATCACACTGGAGGATGAAACTGGTATTGTCAATCTCGTCGTCTACCCCGGAGTGTGGGAAGTGTTTCGCTCTGCGGCTCGCTTTGCAGGAATCATGCTGGCGACCGGTCGCCTGCAGCGCGAGGGCGACCTGATTCACGTGGTCTGCGAACGACTGGACGACGCGGGAGAACTTCTTCAGCAACTTGAAACACGTTCGCGCGATTTTCGCTGAGCCCATGGCGTCTGCACCCGATACTCTGACCTGGCACAGAACCACTGCAGTTGCGACCGGGCGTTCCGGAAGTTGACGACACGTGCTTTTCAAATCGTCGACCACCGCCCCCGAAGACCTTCAGCAGACAGACACCAACCCCGAATCCGCACAGCCTAGGGCTTCCCGGCTCGCAACCGCCAGACCTTTGGACTTCGCACGCCGGGGCGGACCTCTCCGGAGGGAATGAGCCAGTCGGATCCCACCGCAACCGTGGTCGCGGTCACAGTGGCTGGTGCAAATAATCCGGCCTGCACCCATCGATTCTCGCGAGTAGAAAAACGAATCGCCTGTTTTGAGAATCCGCGATGTGTTGACGGATCTTTCCCCACCTGCAGGCCGTCATCCCCGCCGAGGATGACCGGACCATCTCCGAAGTCCGGAGCCGGTGACGGCGCGGCCACACAGGGCGTCGGCAAATCAGGAAGCTGTGTCCAGCCGGTACCATGACAGTATTTCCACGCATCGCGCAGATAACGTCGCTGTGGCTTACCATCGGGGCCCTCCGACAACGCAGCCCCTCCGATGATCCAGAAACAGTTCCCCGACGACGCGGCAACAGCAAGAATCCTTCCGGTACCGGGAAACTCGGGAAGCTGCGACCAACCGGCATTTGGATCATCCGGACGCAGGCTCCAGACTGCCAATTCTGCCTGCGTATCGTCAGGAGATTGCTGGCCCCCTGCGATGATCAACTCTTCGCCGACCCGAGTCCCAAAGTGATTGGCAAGGGACATCGGAAGATCCGGCAGTCGCCGCTGCGACACGCGCTGGCCATCAAAGCTGATAGCGAGGACCGCGGCGGAATGACCTGTCGCGGAACTTCCTCCGACACACAGTACATCCTCACCGAATGTCGCTGAAACACCATACCCCAGCGGTGCGTCAAGGTGGCCAATGGTGGTCCAGCTTAATGAACTTTGCGTTTTCGCATCGGCCGTGGATGCGCGGATAGCACCTTTTGAACGGAGCGGCAGAGCCAGAACGGAGCGATACCAGACCTTTGTACCACCTTCCCATGGTTTCAGATCCGGAAAATTCGCACCGCCAATGACCAACAGGTGATTTCCGGACACCCCGACGAAGCTTCCGGCAAAGCCCTCTGTCTGCGGTAAAGGGGGTATCTCTGAAAGCGAAAACTCCTGGTCCTGACAGAGGGCCATCGGAATGGTACCGGTCCCCTGTACCAGCACCAGCAGAAGGCCGAACAGCATACGGGAGAAAGCCGACATCACACACCTCACTGAGCCACAGGCCGGGCAGACCTGCGAACGCTCGAACTCCACATGACAGTCAATATAATCACTTCGAGCAACAGAAAAATCCCGCGGGGCAGCAATGACCTGTCCATCGCAGGCACTGCCGGCTTGTCAGCCGACTGAGCTTTACCCCGCAGCCATCGCGACAGTCCGAACGTCTGGTACGGCCTGTCAGGAAAAGCGACTCGCCGATGTTGGCCGCATCGAACACGATCGGCAGCCAAAGGCGTCCGTCCACAAGACTGTCCAACACTGTTCCGCATACGATTGCCAGGACGGTACACACAACTGACATTGAATGAAAGCGATTTATGACAGCCACCCCGGTAAGCCTTGCAGACATCCACGCGGCTGAGGAGCGGATTCGCGAGCACGTTTTTTCTCCACCTCTGATTCGATCATGGGCACTGGAACGTCGCCTGGGACTGTCGGAGCATCGGCGAGTCTGGCTACGCGACTACGGCTGGACTCCCTCGGGGTCCTTCAAACTGTTTGGCGCCTGCAACTGGATGGCGGTGCATAAGCCCCACCTGCAGGGACGACCGGTCGCCGCTCATTCCTCTGGCAATTTCGCCTCCGGAATTGCCTATGCGGGTATGCGTTTTGGTGTCCGAGTGATTGTAGTGATGCCGGATACTGCGCCGCAGATTAAGTTTCGCAGAACACAGTCGTTCGGCGCAGAAGTGCGTACCTACAACATTGCTCGCGACCACGAAACCGGCGAACGTGATCGATTGACTCGGGAGATTGCCGAGGTAGAGAACGCGGTTCTTGCATCCCCCTATGATGATCCTGCGGTCATTGCCGGCAACGGTGTCGGGGCCCTCTGGACAGTCAGAGCACTCCAGCAGCAGGATCGCACTGTCTCACAATTTATCTGCCCGGTGAGCGGAGGTGGTTTGATGGCGGGGCAGGCCATTTCGATGCATTACGGCTTTCCCGAGGCACAAATCATCGGCGTAGAGCCGGAGGGCGCGGATGACTTTCGACAGTCGCTCCTTGCAGACCAGCGAGTCCGAGTGGAGCGTCCCGCGAGTATCTGCGATGGATTGCTGTCCTACGATGTGGGAGTCAACAACTGGCCAATCCTGAGAGCACTTGTGCCATGCTCCCTTGCCATTCCGGACCTGCAGACGCGGCGGGCGATGAAATGGCTGTATGAGCATCATGGTCTGAAAACAGAACCGTCTGGCGCGATCGGTGTGGCAGCATTGCTCTCCGGGGAAGCAGACCCGACTGGCGATGGCGACGTGGTCATTGTTGTGAGTGGTCGAAACGCCGATGAGGCGGCGTTCCGGGACTGGATCGCGGTGGAATCCGATTGACACGCAATTTAATCTTCCCGCGTGCCAATCCTCTCAGTTCAGCGGACATAAGATGAGGGCAGGTTCCGTAACAGAGGCAACTGAGTATTCCCAGTACGTTCACCGCCCCGGCGCGGAGTCTGTTGACTTATTCGAGGTTCAGCAGCCTATCTGATGATTCCGAAGCATTCAGAATGGAACGAAGTTTCGAGCGCAGCGTTGGGCGGCTGAGTCCCAGCAGTTCGGCGGCCCGTGACTGCATGCCGCGTGCCTGATTCATCGCGTTCAGAATCACGAGCCGATCGAATTTCTGGATCACCTGGCGGTATCCATCGCCTTTACCTTCATGCAAAACCTGATCGACATACTTGCCCAATTCCTGCCATGCATCACTTCCGGGTGCGGGAGTCGCATCGCCAGGAATCGGCTCATCAGACAAATCCCCGCGGTTATCCAGCGGAATGAACTCCGGCTGCAGGGCTGGTCCGCTGGCGATGATCATTGCCTCACGCAGAACGCTCTGCAATTCCTGAATATTACCGGGCCAGCGATGCTGCTGCAGCTTGTCGAGAGCTTCTGTGGAGATGGACTGAACGGTTGTCCCGAGTTGCTGGTTGAATCGAAACATGAGGTAGTGGGCCAGTTCCGGGATATCCTCGGTTCGTTCACGGAGCGGAGGCACATGAATTGTCATCCCTCGCAGGCGATAGTACAGATCCTGACGAAACCGCCCTTCTGCAATCAAGGTCTCCAGATTCCGACTGGTCGATGCCAGAATTCGCACATCAACGTTCAGTGTTTCGACACCACCAAGTCGCTGGAACTGACCATCCTGCAACAATCGGAGAATGCGTCCCTGCGTCTGAAGCGGGATATCTCCGACTTCATCAAGCAGAATCGTTCCTTTATGACATTGTTCGAACTTGCCAATCCTGCGATGCTCGGCACCTCCGAACGCTCCCTTTTCGTGCCCAAATAATTCACTTTCAAGCAGCGTTTCGGGAATAGCAGAGCAATTCATGGATTGAAATGACGCCTGCTGCCGTCGGCTGTGCTGGTAGATCGCGCGGGCGATCAGCTCTTTACCGGACCCACTCTCCCCGCTGATCAGCACGTTAACATCCTGCGGGGCGATTCGACCGATCTGGCGACAGACCGCCTGCATCGCAGTCCCGCTGCCAATCAATCGATCTGAGCCCGTGTCGTCGAAAGCCGGCTGATCAATCGCCGCTGGTGTGTACATCTGACGGCAGATTTTTCTCGCCTGCTCCACAGCCCCGCAGAGCCTGTCGATATCGAGCGGCTTCATCAGGTAATCAAAGGCCCCCAGCTTCATTGTTTCAATGGCCGTGTCGGCGGAGCCATGTCCTGTAATGAAGATCACAAGAGCACGTGGATTGTAACTGCGTAGCTCCGTGAACAAATCCAGGCCGGACGTTCCGCCGAGACGAATGTCCAGCAGGACAATCTGAGGACATTCTCGTTCCATCACAGTGACAGCCGCAGCCGCATCGGGAGCAGAAAAAATCTGCAGCCCCTCTGTCTTCAGAATGGACTCGATAGTTGTCCGGATGAGGGCTTCGTCATCGACGATCAGTAGTTTTTCCATGGTATCGTCCGCCAGTTGTCCGGGATCAGAAGAAGAAGTCTCAGTGTGAAGCAGCGGCCAGCATTATCCGGGGTACTGATGGAAATGTCTGCGGCACTTCGAAATCACTCACTTTACAAAACACTGCAGGCACTGCTGACGAGTCTTTTCACAGCACTGCTGGCATCGTTCATTGCGCAGGATACTTTATCAGGGTACTTCGGGATTTCGGGATTTCGGGGCCCGACAACCCGCCGAGGGTTGATTCCGCGGCGGTTTGCGATGGATTGCAATCGAAATAAATTCGCTCAATTGCTCCGTGGGCTAACTCAGTAAGACGTCCGGTTCCCGACTACCGGACTGAGGAAGATCCACAATCAGTCGCGCACCTCCCTGTTCCATGTTCTCCACGATGATGCTCCCTTTATGTTCGGTGACAATGCGATGACAAATCGGCAGTCCCAGACCGGTACCTTTGGCTCGTGTGGTCGCAAAAGGCTCAAACAGTCGTCCCATGATCTCCGGAGCAATCCCTGGGCCGGTGTCTGACACCGAAACACGAATCACCCCGGACTCGGGCATCGCCTGGGCCGACACGCTGATCAGTCCTCCAGATGGAGTGGCTTCGATCGCGTTCAACAGCAGGTTTACAAAAACCTGATTCAATTGTTCCGCATCTCCATTGACCCACAACGGTGTCTCACTGAGTGCAGTCTGCAGTCGTACGCCAGCCTGCTGCATCCGTCCATCCGCAAGATTCAGACTTCTTTGCAACGTCTCGCGTAAATCATGCTGAATATGATTCAGAGAAGGCGTTCGCGAAAAATCGAGCAGCCCCTGAATCGTGGTTTCCATCCTGCGCACTTCTTCGAGAATCAGCATGAGCTGACCATCTTCAATACGGGCCCCCGCCGGCTGTCGCGCTGCATGCTGCAACAGCAGTTTCACGGATGTCAGTGGATTGCGTAGCTCATGGGCAACGCCGGCGGCCAGTTCTCCGACCGCCGCCAGACGCTCCGACTGAATCACTTCCTTTCTTGCGGACTGCAATTCCCGACCAACACTGCGCAGTCTTTCAACCACTCGCTCCGCCTGCCGATGCACTTCCTCAAATGTGCTTTGCCTGGTAATGCTGACGGTCATTTCATGAGAATCACTGACGGATTCCTGGCCGCTGAGTGTGACCGCGATCTGGGCCACATTGGACTGCAGTCTCAGCGACACACGCCAGCCGAGGAAAATTCCGATCGGCAGTCCCAGCAACAATACGGTCACACGCACCAGAACCACCTTGGAATGCACCGCCGCCAATTCCTGTCGACGAGCTGAAATTACCCGCGAGTTACGCTCGCTGATCTCAAGGCATCGCGACCAGATTCCCGACGATATCTGCTGTAATCCGAACTCTGCTCCAGCCCCCGTCACTGATTCCGTTTCACTCTGGGCCCAAATCAACCGCCGAACTTCAGCAACCATCTGAATCACTTCGGCTCTATCCGCCTGCAGCGCTTCGTCCATTCCTTCCTGCTGCATCTCGCTGGACAGTTCGTCGATGCTGTCGCTGAGTCGAGCCCATTCCTGACGCAATTGCGGAATCGTCATGCCTCGCTGCGTCCACGCGGACACACAGGTCCCCATCGAATTACTCAACTGACCAGCCGCACGAACCAGTTGCAGATTGTTGGAAAACAGCTGGTTGTACTGAGATTCCACCCACTGCAGATACAGATTGGTCCCCAGACTCATCACGAGCCAGAAACACGCTGTAATCAGTACCGGGATCAGAACCTGGGCCTGCATGAACTGCCGCAGACGCCCATTCCCCTCGTTCGCGTTCTGATTCCTGTCGGAAAAATGCCCCCGCATCTCTTGTTCCGTCCCCACCGACATGGTCAGGGTGCCACAGTCCACCTGCAGCGATGCCCTTCTGACCCTGAAAAACGGATCTCTCAGATCCTGTTGCTGCAATGAAAAATCAAGTGAGGTCATGGCCTGACAATCACTGCCGCTTTGCGACCCCCGGACGCCCTTCCCTGATAGATCAGACCTGCAGAAGTTCGGCCGGCCGGCCGACGAATCCCCAACGTGCAACACAGCCGTGAATCATAACAGGTTTCCACACCGATCACTATTTCAGTTTCTGTGGTTCTGTAAACTCCTGCAGGATTACTGCTGCAAATCACAACGCTTTTCACCCGGCCCTATGCAACGGCAGACAGGCAACGGAGCGATACACTGCATTCGCAGCACGAGCCCGCCAATGTGTGCAAAAAACTTACGCCAGCGATCACGAAACTATTTTCACGACGGACAAATCTTTGGCAGGCACTAGTAAAAATGACCGACGGTATCGCGCGGGCCCCCACGTTGCGATTGATCCCTGCGTTCGGTTAGCAGGATTTGCAACGGTTGCAGCAGTCGAATAACCAATGGCAGTCCACATGGAATTCCGGTGCACCTCCGCTCACTCGCTACACACCCCACCAAATTGCCGTGAATTATCAAAACTGCCAGATTGCAGCGCGGGCTGGTGGTCGACATGAACTGTGTGGGTGGAGTGCGGCCATGCCGAATCTTCAGTCGGAAACGAGGCGATCTCCTTTCCACCGTTATCTGCCCCCCTGCACCCAATTTACCTTTTGCCCGCAGCAACTATCGATGTCCGCAAACGTCGATGAAGAAGACTTCGGGGAACTGCCCCCGCTGGAACACAGACGATGCAAGACCCTAACTTCGTAAACTCATGGCTGCAGGGTCTGACGTTTCCGTCACACATCCTGCAACGCTCGAAAACTCGCCGATTTCAGACGTCGACCAGTCGCTCTCTCCGCTTCCGTTCGCTTACCGTCTGTCCATCCCTCGCGATTGTCCGCCTGCTCTGGTTTTCTGCCGGTCCGGCTACACTCGTAATCCTGGCACTGCTGCTGATGGAGGCTCCGCCGGTCCAGCACTCGCTGCTGAAGGCGATCTTCAGCCTGACACTGTCCGGAACACTCTGCATCCGAGTCTTCGGATATTACATCCTCAACGATCGCCTGTCTGTCTGCGGTAGCCGACTTAGCGACACCGGACTTTTGATCTATGCCGTTAGCCTATTGCTGGGCGCTGGCAGTCTGCTGTTTGTCGCCGATACCGTGGCGCAGCATTCCGCCGATCTCAGAATGCAACCATCCCCGCTACCTCTGAGTGCACAACCCACACTAGCTCAGAGCGATGGCGACCGCGTCATACTCTGACAACCACCCTGCAAACCGCCAGCGTTCCCGGACGAACAGCACTACATCGCAGGCATCACAACCGGCGTATGCTGTGCCAGGGATTGCTGCAGATCCTCCACCGCCCGACGCGGATCGGTAGCCCCGGTGACCGCTGCTGTCACCGCAACACGTCGAGCACCCGCCTGGCAGAGTTCGGGGATTTGCGCCAGTGTGATGCCACCAATCGGAAACCACGGACCTGTCGCCAATTCCGCTGCCTGTCTCACGTAATCGAGGCCGGGGAACTGCTGGAATGTCTTGGTGCCCGAAGGAAATACGGGTCCCACACCAATGTAGTCCGCGCCCTCCTGAAAGGCCTGCAACAGCTGCTGCGGCGCATGGGTGGACACCCCGATCAATTGCCCCGCTCCCGACAATTTGCGAACGTCCGTGGTTGGAATTTCTGACTGACCGACATGTGTTCCGTGAGCACCTGACAGGATCGCAAGTTCCGGACGATCGTTCACGATAAAAATTGCTCCGTGGGCTTCGCAGGCATCCCGGATCCACCGACATCGTGACAACAGTTCTCTGTCGTTCAGTGTTTTCTCACGCAGTTGCAGAATGTTGGCCCCGCCGACCAGCGCCTGCTCCACCACAACCTGCCACGGTAGTCGGCACATCGCCTCTGTGATCAGAACATAAACACGGGCTTTCTCCAGTCGTGACGCACGGGTGCACTGAGGATCAGATGCTGACGTGGCAGAAGGCGACAGTTGCTGCTCGACGCTGTAACAGCGGTATCGCAGTTGTTTCACCATCGCAGCGAACTCCGGCGACACCAGTTTTCCGAATTCCTCGAGGCTGCGCAGAGATTCCTGAACCCGTCGACAATTGGCGGTCACAAGGTCCTGCAGGCTTTCACGCTTCTCTTCATGATCAACAGTAATCTTTGTCCCCACGTCCTGCATCGTGTCCCTGGCCGACAGCAGTGTTCTGACTCCTCGATGCAGAGCTCCACGGAACAGCAACTGCTCAGCCTCAGTCAATTCGTGACGAATCTCCTTGAGCGTTCTGCTGCTGTGTTCGCAGTTGAGCACAAACCGAGCGTAGTCCTCGAGCACTCGCAAGCCTTCACGACCACGATTCAGACAGGCATCGAGGATTCGATCGATGGCCAGTGACGATTCGGTCGATACAGGCTCCCCGGAGATAACTGGCGTGTCCAGCGTCATCAGTCCCGTGATCTGCAGTGGCTCTTCAATTGCCAGCGGAGCCGAATCCGACCGCTCTTCAGGAAACAGGAATCCACTCAGCGACTCAGGCGTCGCGCCAAGTGTTGCCATTCTTGACCGCAGCATGACATTCTGGTCGACCACGGCCAGCAACAGCACTCCGCTGGAAATTGCTCCTTCTTCTGAATAACGCCCCGCGATCGCCCGCGCACGTTCCAGCAGTTGAATCCAGGCCACCGGATCTTCCGCGGCAGTCAGTGTTTCTCCGCGTCCGCAACGGCTGCCCTCCGCATCACCAATCACCACGGGCTGAATTGTCAACGCCCGCAACTCCTCGGCGTCCGTTGTCCCCTGCTGCAGCCAGGCCTCAGTTACGCCGAATTGCTGCAAACATGCTGCCGCCAGACTCTCGTCCTGCAGCAGAGTTCGCAGCAGACTTACCGCCCAGACATTCGCACTGGCGGATCCTGCGGCCAGTTGCCGACAGCACTGAACGGTACGTTCCGCCGCCGGAGTGAATCCCCAGGCACCTCTCTGAGTCATGGTGTGCCTCCGGCCTTGCCAGCGGTTCGGTCCATCGAACTTTCAAAACTGTTCCGCAGATCATCGGGAATTCGACACACCCGCTGCAGAGTGTAGTCAAACACTACAATCACCGATTTTCCCTCCGCCACAATTTCGCCCTGCGCCCCACTGACGATGGCATGGCCAATATCTGCGCTGGACCGACCAATCCGCGTAATACGGGATCCCACAAAAACCCAATCCGGAAATCGCAGCTGCCTGCGAAAATCGCACTGGACCGATGCCAGAATCGGCCCCGGCCCCACACCACTCATGCTGACCGCAGAAGGACAGGCTTTCAAGAGGTCCACTCGAGCCGATTCCAGCCAGCGGATATAGACCACATTATTCACGTGCCCAAACGCATCCTGATCGCCCCACTGCACCGGAAGGGCGGTGATCGTATGATAATCGCTGAGCTTTTCCCGGACGGCGATCGGCAGACTTCCCATTGCAGGGAAACCAGAGCCCTCTGGACCGATTTCTGCAGAATTCAGCGGTGCTGCGTGATCCATGAAGATCTCCTGTCGTGTGTTCAGTTTCCGGCTCTCCAGAGCAATTCGTGACACGCAAACGGTCTCAATGGTTTACCACCTGCACCCACTACTGACCAGCGTTCCGCCACCGGTCACCATCAGCCCCGCAGTTCGCCGTGCACTCCACCAGCAGGTTTCAGGTGGCTATTTCAATCACCGGAAACTCGCCACCAGCGCTGTCGATGACAATCGAAGGTCGGTCCAGAGACGCAAGCCTGAGGATCGCGAGGCCGGCCAATGCCTGTGGTGCCACGCGGATCGAGGATGTGATGGTTCCCAGGACTGTCCCGTTATCGTGCTGCACAACCGGGTTTTCACCGAGTTCCGTGCCAGGGTCCATCTGAGCCATCACGCAACGCAGCGCTCGGTTGATGTGTCCCAGTGCGTCGATGCGGGCGATCGGCTCCTGCCCCAGATAGCAGCCCTTCTTAAAGGAGATTGCCGTCGCATTGCGGTCAGCCTCAGGAGCCAGGTGCTCATTGGTCAGATCCACGCCCACAATCGGAAAGCGTTCGCGAATTCGCAGTGTCTGCACCTCGTCCACCGAAAGTTCACCGGATGCCGACTCGGCAAAGAGACTTTGCAACAGCGCTTCCGAACCGCACAGCACACACAAGGCAGTCTGAAACCAACGGATCGACAAGGCCGTGAGATGACCTTCCGACAACGAGTACGAGCAACAC
>JALQWE010000531.1:0-261 GCA_023258825.1 Planctomycetaceae bacterium
AGTTTTTTGAAATTCAGGAGATCGGTTCGATGCGTGCTCTTCAGTGCCTGTGTCTTGTCTCAGCGTTCCTGCTCGGTGTTTCGGCGGTCCAGGGGACTGCTGCTGCGGATGAGCCGGCAAAGTCTGCAGAGAAGGTATCCGTAAAGCTCAAGGATCTGACGCTGGCTCTGCCGAAGACCTGGTCTGCTTCCGACGTCAAGAACTCCATGAGGCTGGCCACTTACGATATTCCGGCAGCCGCAGGTGACAAAGAGAAGGGTG
>JALQWE010000531.1:271-3282 GCA_023258825.1 Planctomycetaceae bacterium
ACTTTTCCGGGTGGTGGTGGGGGAATCGAGCCAAATCTGACACGCTGGATCGGTCAGTTCAGCCCGGAAGGACGCAAGTCCGTTGTGAAGAAGGGGGCGGCTGGTGAGAACGAGTACTACATCGTCGACATCACGGGCACCTTTCAGAAGTCCGTCGGGCCTCCGATTCTGCGGAAAACAGAACCCGCTCCCGGTTACCGAATGCTGGGGATGATTTTGGTCCTGAAGAACGAAGAGGTTTACTTCCTGAAGCTCACCGGACCGGATGCTACGGTCAAGGCTCAGGCCGAAGCGATGCGTGAAGCCGTTGGTGGCAAGAGTGCAGGAGAGACGGACTACGAACTGTAGTCGTATTCAGACGTTGCTCCTGCAGGGAATTTGCTGAGGCCACAGGTTGTGTGTGAAGTGGCCTCAGCCCTTTTTTATGCCAGCGCAGGCATTCGATGCGATGGCCCGCAGGAACGCGGCTGTTACACAGTCATCCCCTGGCCGATAATGGCGGATAACGTCGGGTCCGACAGGTGTGCAGAATCCGATCAGAACCGGGAAGAATCGACGAGACTACTGCTGGCTGATCAGTGTCGATTGAGCTGGGGCCAATGAGACGGACGGCGCATTGTTGATCGTGTGGCAATGATCAGGCAGTGGAATAACAGGGCTGGACATGCAAGTTCAATTGAACGGCGAGGGACGTGAAATTCCGAATGGCTGGACTGTCAGCGATCTGCTCGCCGACCTCCGAATTGAAAGCCGCTATTGTGCAGTGGAGCTGAACCGGAAGGTGATGCCACGTGAGCAGCATGCCTCATGTTCATTGAAGTCCGGGGATGAAATTGAAGTTGTGACTCTGGTGGGTGGTGGTTGACCTTTTTGAGCAAATCGCGCGACGTGCGAGAGAGTGGAAGCAATGACTGTTCTGCCGGCTGATAAGCCGCTTGTGTTGGGAAATCACGTACTGACCTCACGGTTGATTGTGGGGACCGGCAAGTACAGCACACTGGAACTGATGCAGCAATGTCTGGAGGCCAGTGGTTCGGAAGTCATTACGGTGGCCGTTCGCCGCGAGCGTCTGGTGGATGCATCCGGCCGCAACATCCTCGATTTCATCGACCTGAAACGCTACACGATTCTGCCGAACACCGCGGGGTGTTTCAACGTGGAAGACGCTGTGCGTGTCGCACGGCTGGGCCGTGAAATTCTGCGGGGGCTGGAAAATCCCGGGGCCGACTGGGTGAAGCTGGAAGTTCTCGCGGACACACGGACTTTGCTGCCGGATCCGGTCGCCACTGTGGAAGCCTGTCGTGAACTTGTCGCAGATGGCTTTCAGGTGCTCTGTTATACATCGGACGATCCGATCACCGCGCGTCGTCTGAAGCAGGCGGGCGCCACGTCGGTTATGCCTGCCGGCAGCCCGATTGGCAGCGGTCAGGGAATTCTGAATCCCAACAACATTCGAATCTGCCTTGAGTATCTGAAGGAGAATGATCCGGACTATCCGGTGATTGTGGATGCCGGCGTGGGCACAGCCAGCGACGTCGCGTTTGCGATGGAACTTGGATGTGACGGAGTTCTGCTGAACACGGCGATTGCCAGTGCACGGGATCCCCTGCGTATGGCGGTGGCCATGAAACAGGCTTGTGAGTCCGGCCGACACGCGGTTCTGTCAGGCCGAATTCCGAAGAAGCTTTACGCGACGGCGTCCAGTCCGACCGAAGGTGTAATTACTCGAGCTCTTGGCTGAGAGCTGCGAATTCAGGACACTGGCCAGCGCCCGCGGTCTTCGCGGGTGCTCGAAGGGAATGCCGATGACCACGTCTCCGGTTGCTGCTGCGAATCCTGCAAAGTCGTTTTTCCTTTCCGGAAGGACGATCGTTGCGCTGATGTTTCTGCTTGGTATTCTTGCCACGTCTTTTCTGTATGCCTATTGGACACTGCATCTGATGCCGTTCATGCCTCTGCAGGAGGCGATCGTGGCGGAGTTCCCCGGATCTGCGCCACGAGTTGATGGTGGTCAGAAAAAAATGCACAAGGATACACCGCTGATTCTGCGTATCGCGATGAAGTCCGAACTGGACCCGCTCTCGGAGAACGCTGAGGATCAGCAGGAAATGGCCCGCATGCGTAATCGAATCGCAGAACTGTCACGCTCACTTGATCCGCTTCCGGGTGTGGAGTTGCTTGAACTGCACATTTACAAGCTGGTTGAAGAAGAGGCCATTCGCAAGCGTTCCTGGCGACTGGCAATGCAGCAGCAGCAAGCCGAATGGTCCGAAATCGACGAACGTGGTCGTGAGTTGACCGTGCAGAAAAATCCACCGAGGACGGACGCGCCAGCAACGCAGGCAGCACCGGAGACTGAGACCGTGACTCCATGATTCCATTGATTGAAATCATGGCGGTTGTCAGTGGTGCGGTGTTCGGGGTTCTGACGGCGCGGCGGAAGGGCTTCGATTTTGTCGGCGTCGCCTCCGTGGCTTTCATGACGGCCTTTGGCGGCGGTACCCTGCGGGATCTGTTGCTGGACCGGCATCCTTTGTTCTGGATAGAAAACTCGCGGTATCCGGTCATGGTGTTTGTCGTCGCGGCGATCGCCGCAGCCATTCCCGGGATTTCGGCCTCCTTTGAACGGTTTCTGCACCTGCCTGATGCATTGGGGCTGGGGCTGTTCAGCATCGTCGGAACCGAACTGGCTCTGGAACAGAACGTGGGACCGTTTGTGGCCGTCCTGCTGGGGGTCATCACGGGATCGTTTGGCGGCGTGATTGCGGACATTGTCTGTAACGACGTGCCTGGGCTGTTTCGTCCGGCCACTCCGCTCTATGCCACCTGCGCCTTTGTTGGCGGGTGGCTGTTGATCCTGCTGAAACTGACCCCACTGGATCCATCGATCAGTTTCTTCGTGGCCGCTTCTGTCGTCGTCGTATTTCGACTACTGGCCCTGAGATTCAATATTGTGCTGAGCAAAGTGCCTCCTCCCTGATGTTCAACGAGGGGAACGCAACAACTCGAAT
>JALQWE010000532.1 GCA_023258825.1 Planctomycetaceae bacterium
AATCATCCCTACCAGCGGATTTATGTGGAGGGTGGCAGCCCCTCTGTGGAAAGTGATCGTCTGAGTGTCGTTGGCTCGGGCTCGGGTATCATCCTTGATCTGGGGCTGTCCACAGTGACGGAGGCTGGCTTTGGTCTGATCATGTGGAATGGCGTTGAGCTGCTTGATGTTGACGCGGCAATTGCTGTTCTGCAGACGGTGACCACAACCGGTAACGATAGTACTGAGGTGATTCCGACGACGGCCACGGATGGGATCCTGAAGAATAACAGCCTTTCCCCGACCGTCCGCTTCATGAATGTGCGATCGCTGCTGGTGAATCAGCTGACCGGTGACGATGTTCTGAAAGTACAGTACACGACGGGGGCGGATACGATTGCGGTTAATGTGCCGGCCGGATTGATCGCTGATGGCGTGCTTATTGCGACATCCTTTGTGCGGGCGAATACGGAATCCGTGCAGGTTTCAGGGCAGGAAGGCAGTGATGTCTTCAATGTCACCACAGACCCGGCGATCCCCATTCGCATCGATGGTGGAGATCCGATCGGAACAAGTCCAGGTGACCTGCTGAATATTCTCTCGGGCGGTCCGGGTGTGGTCTTTGAGCCCGGGCCGGAAAACGATGAGGGCGGCTTCCTGGTGGGTGCAAACCGCAGAGTCAGCTTTGACCACATCGAGGCTCTGGGGGTGATTGGTTCTTCCATCGCCGTGATCACCGGCACTGGTGCAGACGATGACATCACCATCATTGCCCGGGATGCATCAACGCATGCGGGGACGGATGGTGTGCAGGACTTCACAACTCAGGTGAATGCATGGCCGGAGATTCTGTGGATCAATACACCTGTGATTATCGTAAATGCTCTTGCGGGCGATGACGACATTGTCGTGCGTGCGCCGGCCCCCAATAACGCGAACTGGAACGTGTCGTTGTATATTTCCGGAGGTGCCCCGGCGGCAGGACCGTTCAGCAAGGGCGATCGGTTTGTTCTGGAAACTCCGCAGACAACCGCAGACAGCATTCTTTACACCCCGACCAGTGTTGATTCGGGAGTGATTGTGATTGATGAAGCGGGAACCGGCACATACACCCCCGCAACCGACACTCGCATTCAGCTCGGAAGCACTCCTGCCATCACCTGGCCCCAGGGTATTCCAGTTCCTGATCCGGGCGGCATCGAGACATTTGTGTATGACGGAGAAGGCGGCAATGATCGGTTAACTCTATTTGGCGATGGCAGTGGTTTGACCACGAATGACTCGTTCACCCAGATACCTGGCCTCGAGCCTGATGAGGGTGTTGTCACGGTGAACAGTCTGCTGGGCATATATTACACGGATCTGGGACTTACCGGTGTTTTGGACGTGGATGGACTCAGTGGCACCGATACGTTGAGTGTTCAGGGCACTGCATTGAATGACACATTTTTCGTGGCTGGCGGCACCGGAACAATCTTCCAGACACTTTCCAGCGGAGAGTCACGAGTGTCAGTGATTCCCATGAATATGGAACGCGTCATTCTGGAAGGGCTCAGCGGTGATGATCGGTTTCAGATCGCAGGAAATACGCCGGTTGCGATCCGGGTCAATGGTGGTGAACCGAGCATAGGCAGTGACACAATCGCTTACGTCGCGACAGGAGCAACGATTGTGGATCTGGGTAATTCCACGATTGACGACGATGGCGTGAATCCTCCGGCCGACGTGACCTACACAGGCATCGAAACCATTCTGGTGAATGCCGCTGGTTTTGGCTTGACCGTTAATGGAACCAGCAATGACGACGTGTTGACATACGTGCCGCAGGGCCCGGCAGCAGGACGAGTGCAGGCCAACGGTACAGCGCCGGTGGTCAATTTCAGCGCTGTGAGCAGCTTTGGAATCTCGGCACTGGGTGCCAGTGCCGACATGGTGATTGTGCAGGGAACGACAAACCATGATGTGATCACAGTCGATTCACCAACTCGGACGGTGACGGTCACCAATGCTTCAGGGACGATTCTGCAGCCGGTGGTACTGAGTGCTGACGTGGAAATTGCCAGGATTGAAGCGGGCCTGGGCAATGACACGATTGTTGTCGTGCCAGGTCTGCCGGTAGGTCCCGTGACCGCATCACCTCAGTCGCTGCCGGTGAATCTGCTGATTGATGTCGATGGCGGACCACCCAGTGCCAGTGACGCGCTGGTGATTGCCGGAACGGTGACAGGTGGCACGCTCCCTGCATCCGACTTCGTGGTTCACAACAAAAGTCGTACACCGGACTCCGGCCGAATTCGTGTGTTCCGCAATATCCAGACGGCGATTGTACCGCTTCCGGATATCTCGTATGCCAATGTGGAAGTCATCGCACCTCTTGTCACGGTGAATCCCAATCCGGCCGTTGGTCCACAACTGCTGCAGCAGGGGCCCGATCTTTATGAGCAGAATGAGTCCTGGCAGAGTGCTGCTTTTGCCGGATCTGGTGACACGATCACTCTGCAGAATCTGGCCATCTTCCCGGATCTGAATGAGCATCCATTTGTCCCCGGCGATCTGGATTTCTTCCGGTTCACGGCAAAGCACACGGGCACGATGGATTTCCACGTCGTCTTCAATACCTGGAATGGTTTGCTGCCCGGTGGCGGTGATCTCGATATCCGTGTGCTGGACGGCAACGGAACCGTGATCGCCGGACCGGGTTCTCCCATCATCAATTCGCTCTTCGGTGTGGCAAATGCAGCCAATCCCACTGAAACACCGCCGGTACCAGCAGGTAATAATGCGGACGAGCGAGTGCGAATTCCTGTTGTTGCAGGCCAGACTTACTTCCTGCAGGTCTACAGCCCCACTCAGACTCGATTCAACACCAACGCTTACAATCTGACGGTGACGAATACACCCGCTCCGGTCCCCTATGACATTGAACTGAGCGATGCACTGGTCAACGGTGCCGTATCGGTTGGAGGCCTGCCAGTCGGTTTGAATACTCAGTTCACTGTTCCGGTAGCGCTGCTGAATCCGACTCCTGGCTTTTATGTTGGAAAAGTCGTGCACTTCATGACCGGAGGGAATGCCGGGTTATCGCTGCGTCTGACAACTCAGGCAGCCGGTGGTGTTCTGAGTGTTGCAACAGCGGGGCTGCGAGCACCAGTTCTGGTGGGCGATGGATTCCGGATCGAGGCGACCGATTCGGGACGATCCGAATCCGATAATATCACGCGGGATAATACGCCGCTGCTGATTTTCCGACTGGATGATGACCTGTTGCAGAATGATCTGCCGGGCAATCCTGCCCCTG
>JALQWE010000533.1 GCA_023258825.1 Planctomycetaceae bacterium
GGGGCCGGAGTTGGCTGTGTGGTTCGAGTCGGTGGCGGAGAACTGTGGCGATGCCAAGACCGCAGCCAACTGGGTGACTCAGGATATTCTGCGCGACCTGAAGGGCAGTGGTCAGTCACTGGCCGAATTTCCAATCACCGCTGCGATTCTGGGGACTCTGCTGAAGTGTGTGACGGCCGAACGAATCACCACAAAGAGTGCTCGCGATATTTATGCTGAGTTGCGGCAGCGTGCGGAAGCCGGAACTGCGATTGCGGCGTCTGATGTGGAACAGGTGATTGTTGAGCGGAAGCTGGAGATCGTGCGTGACACGGGGGCTTTGGATGCAGCGATCGCTGCGGCTGTGGCGGCCAAGCCAGACGCCGTCCGCGACTTCCGCTCGGGCAAACAAAACGCTTTGGGGCCCCTGATCGGCATGATCATGAAACAGGTGGCCGGCGCGGACCCCAAACAGGTCCGCGAACGGCTGATCAGTGCGGTGGGGAGGGAATAGAGAGTAGGGAATAGAGAGTGGAGAGTTGATAGGCGCTTCAGTCGGGGAGGACTTCGCTGAAGAAGCGGATCCAGTTGCCGTGCATGATTCCGGCGATATCCGCAGCGCTGTAGCCGCGTCGTTCCAGCAGGTCGGCGATGCGCTGCAGGTCCCGGAAGCGATCAAAGTCAGACGGGGTCTGCTCGACACCGTAGCCGCCGTCAAGGTCGCTGCCAATCCCCACGTGGCGGGCGTTTCCTGCCAGTTGGACGATGATGTCGATGTTTTCGACCACACGTTCCAGAGTGACCAGACGCTCACTGACACGTCGCACATAACCTGGTTGCAGCATGATGATGTCCAGGGCGACACCGATGACTCCATCGCGTTCGATGACCGCTTTGTACTGTTCATCGGAAAACTGTCGTTGCCACGGCGCCAGGCGACGGGAATTCTGGTGACTGGCGTGAATCCGCCCGTTGAAATAGTCGAGGACCTGCCAGAAGGCGACGTCGGACAGATGAGTCACATCGACGGTCATTCCCAGTTCTTCAATCCGTTTCAGCAGTGGGATGGCGTCCACGGCAAGTCCGACTTCGCATGACGTGCCACCACCGTAGCGATTGGCGCCGTAGTGGGTCAGTCCGATGGCACGCAGTCCATGGTCGTGGAATTCGTCGATGGTTCCGGGAACCAGAATCGGGTCGGCGCCTTCCATGGTCTGAATGAATCCCAGCGGAGTGGTCTCCGGGTGGTGTTCCCACTGCAGGCAGTGGGCTTTCAGATCATGTTTGGTGCGGATACTGCGGAGGTATCCGGCGCGTTCCATGGCCCGGTGCCAGGCGAGGTGAGCGTGGGCCATGGCATAGCACGTCTGCGGAGATGTCCAGCCAAAGCTGTGGTTGATTTCCTTTTCCTGACGAGCGAGCAGTGTGGAAAGGCACAGTCCCAGTTCGGCCGTGCGCATTTCGGGGAAACTGAGCGTCGCGCCGGTGCGGCCGGGGTCAGTCATTCCCAGGGCTCGTTCCTGAGCACGCAGGTCATCGACTGAACATCTGAGATCGCGATTCCAGTCCACTCCATTCAGGGCGAGATCAAGGTGGGCATCAAACAACAGCACGGTCAGTCTCCGGAGCAATCGGCAAGGGGCCACAGAGGGAACGCGAATCTTCGCGTTTGCACCTGCGGCGTCGGGGGCAGGCCAGAAGTCAGGTGTTCCGGTCCATCACAGAGATTCGGAACTCTGCGGTGCATCCTCTCAGAACACCCTGTTTTTTCAACACGCAGCCGGCGTTTCCGCAAAATCCAGCGCCGAATTTTTGCGACGAAGTGGGTTGGGGTAGCCTCCGCCGAGCGTCGAACGTAATCTGATCCGGTTAGGTTGTTGTCAAATTTGCGGCCTCTGAGCAGACGATTCCGTTCGCTTGTGTTGCCGGCCATGCAAGACAAACAGAGGAAGTCTGCCGGATGCCCTTGATTCATGTGCCCAATCCCACCTTCGAAATGGAGCTGGAGGGATCGCCGCGAAAACTTCCGCAGGCTGTGGCGGAACTGGTGGATGAGTTGTCGTTGCTGTCAGGTCTCGCGGCCGCACGGGACGACGTGATTCTGGTGAAGAGGCCTGTCCCGCGGGATCAGCTGCCCGCAAGCCTGCAAACTGGTCGCTATCTGACCAGGAACGAATTACGGCGGGAGTTGCAAGGGATGTCGGCGGCGGAACGGCAGGAGTGGCGGCTGCAGCCGTGGGGATGGTCCGCGTCGGCTGTGGAACTTGTGAAGTCGCTGGGGCTATCGCAGTCGGTACCGGATCCCAACGCGGTGCGGTGGGTGAACACGCGCGAGTTTGCCGCCACGCAGGACGTGACGGTGACCGAAACCGGGGAACTCTGTGAATCCCATTTTGGCTGGTTGTGTCGTAGTGAGCAGGAGGTGCTAGCGGCGCTGCAGGCCTGCCAGCAGTCTGGGGATGTGCTATGGGTCATCAAGGCCAATATCAGTCATGCGGCCCGCAATCGCCAACTGGGAGCGGGGCCTACGTTAACGGACTTGCAGCGGCAGTGGCTGCAAAGGCGTCTCGCGGCGGGGGACTGTGTGTCAGTGGAGCCATGGGTGGAACGAATTGCCGAATGTGGACTGCAGTGGTCCATTGGTGATGGCAACTGCAAAGGCGATGGCGCAGGTGATATTGGTCTCAGCCCAGGCGAGCCCTCAACGGCGATTGAATTTTCGGGGGCCTGTGTCATGCTGACGGACAGTGGCGGTGAGTACCGGGGCAGCGTGATTCGCCGCACGTCCGCGGCCGCGGCGTGGTGGCGACCGGCAGAATTGTGGGGGCGGCGGATCGTGGAGCGAGCGGCGGCCTGTGGATTCCGGGGACCGCTGGGAATAGACTGTATGTTGTTTCGACGCCGTGGTCGGCTGGAACTGCGTGTGGCGAACGACATCAACGGCCGGCAGACCATGGGACGGCTGGCACTGGCCCTCAGGCCGTGGCTGGGGGCCACAGAGGTTGGCGTGTGGTGTCATCCGACGGCGGTGGCTCCGGAAATTCATCAGGAACGTCTTCGCAGAATTGCCGATTCGGGCGTAACAGTGCACAGCACCAGTCCTGCGAATTGGCACGGCCGTGCGGCTCGCTTGCAGACATGCCTGCTGATCTCCGAAGATACCGACAGACTGCAGCAGGCGGTTGCGACGCTGACAGAGCTGGCAGCAGCTCGCCATGGCCTGCGGGAAGGCAGACCGCAGGACTGGTCAGAAAAAGGGGTCAGGAACCAATAGCCAAATGGCCCGGAGG
>JALQWE010000534.1:0-2748 GCA_023258825.1 Planctomycetaceae bacterium
CTTTCTGTTTGAGCGGTCTGACGCTGCTGACGGATGCGTCTGAGAGTCTCGGCGTAATCTTTTTCTGTTGAGTTGCCATCGGATGTTGGATGAATATCGACCGAGTGCTGGCAAAAACGGCATACGAGCGTTTGCTGACCGATATGGAACTCCATGTCGGCGCCGCAGTTTTCACAGGGGAACATCCGTCCCCGCTCATTGTCGACTGTGCGGCCCTCGTCGTTGCTCTCTGAAGGGGGAGCAGAATTGGTTGCAGATTCGCGGTTGCCAGTTGGCAGCTCTGGGGGAAGAGATCCGGCAGCACTCATAGTCCACAAGAATCCTCGGTGAAGTCCGCGTGTTGGGGGCTTATGTTGGCGATGGGGGCGTTTCAGATTGCCAGGGTCATTTGTCAGTACGACAAAGGTCCGTCGTGATCACAATTAAGACAGTGGCAAGGCCATGAGTGCGCCGGCTGATTGTTTTAGATAGAAATGGCGTTTTGCACGCGAGCCCGTTGGCAATGTCGGCATGCTCTGTCGGCAGAACGGCCACGGCTGAAGGCGTCACCCGGATTTGTTCCGGATGACGCTGAGAAGCGTTGCCGGCTGATCCGGGCTCTTCACTTGCGGCTTTGCTTCGGGACGCCGGTCCTGCAGATTTGGCGGCAATACTTTTCGGCTCCAGGGATCACATCCCGGGAACCGGAGGTGGCGCGGGTGGGCCAAACGCTGCGGCAAGTTGGGGCACCTGTTCGGCCGCCGCCCAGTTCGTCATTCCTGCGGTCCAGACGAGCGTGGATCGAGTCACCTGGCCCGCGGTAATTGCTGACAGCAGCTGTTCAGCCGGAAATGGTCCCTGAGACTGGCCGTTGACGGCGATATGCCAGAGTGACGGCGGAGTTGGTGGTGATGCCGCTGGCGACGAGAAGGCACCGGCCTGCATCATGCGGCCGGCCATCGCCATACCAAGTCCGAGTCCGACGCCTTCGGCTGCGGAACCGCCGCTCCCTGATGTCATGGCCTGACCCAGCTGATACTGCTGGAAGCGTCCAAGGTCACCGATGACTCCCATGCTGGTTCTGGTGTCCAGTGCCTTTTCCACAGATTCAGGCAGGGAAATGTTAACGATGACCAGTTGAGGAATTTCGAGGCCGTATTCGTCGTCGATTTTTTCCTGCACAGCCCGACGGAGTGCATCTGCATGCTGGCTGTAATGGCTGGCAAGATCCAACGCAGGGATGTTCGATTTGCTGAGCAATTCAGAGAGCGTACTGACGATGATCGAACGCAGCAGTTCTGCAACCGCATCGGCACCGAAGTTCTGGTCTGTGCCTACCAGTTCTTTCAACAGTGCGGCCGGGCTTGTCGCGCGGAGTGAATACGTTCCGAAGGCGCGGATCCGAATCGGCCCGAATTCAGGGTCTCGCATCATCACAGGATTCGGTGTTCCCCACTTCAGGTCGGTCAGTTGTTTTGTGCTGACGAAATAGACCTCGGCACGAAACGGACTGTTGAATCCGTACTTCCACCCCGCGAGTGTGCTGAGCAACGGAAGGTTGTCCGTTTTCAACTCATAATGACCAGGCTCGAAAACATCAGCGATCTCGCCGCGATGTACGAAAATGGCTTTTTGCCCGGGACGCACGATCAGTTGCGCACCATTTTTGATCTCGTTCTGGTAGCGGGGAAAACGCCAGACAAGTGTGTGCTGCGAGTCGTCGATCCACTCGATGATATCGATCAATTCATTGCGCAGCTTATCAAACAGTCCCATATCCGGATGCTCCCGAGGTGAATCAGATTTTTTGTGCGCCTGCCAGTGTCGTTTTGATTGGCGAAGCCCAGACCGACGAATTTTGGTCTCGTCGAGATGCTATTCGAAGCATTATCCCGGTAAACCGAGGTGGAAATCAAATGTGTTGAGCAGAATCGCGGGGATGAATTCACGAAACAATGGTCTCACCGTTCGCTGAGGGCCGGCGTTTCGGATGATGCGGTCCTGATTGCCCAGGAGTAGTCAGTGGTGATTGTTGCAGCCCGAAACAGTGAATTTCTGCGTTAAATTCGAATTCTCTCGGTTGCCACACCGGACGTACTGCATAGAACAAAAGGCAGGGATGGTTCGGGCGAGTGCTCCGGATCTCTTTCGATTTATGGGCTGCTCCCGAGTCTGGAATGGCAGCCTTCAGACAGTTCAAATTGGTTAGGAACGTGAGCATGAAGAAGTTAATGACATTTGCCCTCGTTGTCGCTCTTGGCAGCGTCGTAGTTGCTGGTGACAAGTGCGGCGCACGCCGCACCCATGGTGGCGTTGTGAAGACGCAGTGCGGTGCAACGGTTGCTTCTGGCCGTGCAATTCACACTTCACTTCCCGCAACTGCTGTTGAGAAGGCTGACATCGTTGACACGGCTGTGAAGGCTGGTTCCTTCAAGACCTTGGTTGCTGCCGTGAAGGCCGCTGGTCTGGTGGAGACACTCAAGGGTAAAGGGCCATTCACCGTATTCGCCCCGACTGACGAGGCGTTCGCCAAGTTGCCGAAAGGAACGGTTGAAGAACTGCTGAAGCCAGAGAACAAGGACAAGTTGGTGGCTGTTCTGACCTACCACGTGGTGGCAGGGAATGTCATGGCAGCGGACGTGGTTAAGCTGAAGTCAGCGAAAACCGTTCAGGGGCAGGAAGTGACCATCGCCGTTGCAAATGGCGGTGTGTCAGTGGACAACGCAAAAGTCGTTAAGACGGACATCGCCTGCAGCAATGGTGTGATTC
>JALQWE010000534.1:2809-3265 GCA_023258825.1 Planctomycetaceae bacterium
GAAAACTCCGGACATCGTCGACACCGCAGTCGCTGCGGGTTCATTCAAAACTCTCGTGGCCGCAGTGCAGGCTGCAGGACTGGTTGAGACTCTGAAGGGTAAGGGCCCGTTCACCGTCTTCGCTCCTACAGATGAAGCATTCGCAAAACTGCCCAAGGGCACTGTAGAAGACCTGCTGAAGCCGGAAAACAAGGACAAGCTGGTAGCCATACTGACCTACCACGTCGTGCCCGGTGCCCTGAAGGCCGGCGATGTGGTCGCGGCTAAGGAACTGAAGACCGTCAACGGCAAGGCTGCGAGCATCACAACCGAAGGCGGAGCAAAGATCGCCGGTGCCGGTATCATTAAAACCGACATCGAAACAGCGAACGGGATCATTCACGTCATCGACACCGTGATCCTGCCGTGATCAACAACCAAGTGTGAGGGCGATCCTTCGGGATCGCCCTCTTTTTT
>JALQWE010000535.1 GCA_023258825.1 Planctomycetaceae bacterium
GTCAAAGCCATTGACGGCAGTTGCCATTCTGCTGCTGGTTCAGGAGGATCGACTGACCCTGGATTCTCCATTGCTGCCGATCCTCGCTCGTCACTCCGAAGACTTTGACACACAGCGTGCGATTGCGAAAGACGAGCGCTGGGGCCAGGTGACGATTCGACATTTGTTACAGCACACGGCAGGATTTGACCGTGAGGCATCCGGTGACACCATGTTCGAATTGATCAGGATCGGGGAGGCTCTGGAATTGCGGCGCAACATTCGGATCCCGGATGTGATCCGCTATCAATTGATGCAACCGCTGGACTTTGAACCGGGCAGCCGGTTCTGCTACAGCAACGTCGGTTACTGCCTGCTGGGACGTGTCATTGAAGTGGTCTCAGGGGTGGACTACGACGAGTTTATCACAAAACGAATACTGACTCCGGTCGGCATGTCAAAGACTCGACTGGGGCGAACGCGTTGGGAGGATCGAGCCGATGATGAAGTGCGGTATCACACGCAGACACGTCGTAAGATGCCGCTGGTGATGAACATCGTGAACCGGCAGCGATCGCGTGAGATTGAAATGGTGGAAGCGCCCTATGGGCAGTGGGATCTGGAACTGATGGATGCGCACGGGGGCTGGACATCCACCGCGGCGGACCTGGTGAAGTTTCTGACCGCACTGGAATCAACATCGGCGGCGCTGCTGCATGCTCAGGGCGTGACCGGAATGCAGATCCAACCGGGACTGGAAAGTGATCAGCAGTCGGCCGTCTGGTATGGCCTTGGCTGGAACATTCGTGCGTTGCCGGGCCGATCGGGCCGCAACTACTGGCACACGGGTCTGCTCAGCGGGACATCGACACTGCTGGTGCACCGCTGGGACGACTGCAGCTGGGCTGTCCTGTTCAACTGTGACCGCACGAGTGATGGTCGCACCGCGTCAGAAGTGATTGACGGGCCGCTGCATTCCGCGGTTTCTGAATCGCTGACATTAACCGGACAAGCTCCCTGACTGGAAATGCAAGGTGGATGGCCCCGGGATAGCGAAACGGTGTTAAGCCCGATGATAGTCGCGTTTCGCTCCGTCGAAACGAACTTCCAGCGTTTTCGCTGCCGAACCCGACACTGAAATCCCATTGCTATATTGAGATGAAAACGCCCCGGGACTCCCGGTTTGCTGCCGTTTCACCACTTCTGGACGGCCATCAGGCGGGTTCAGCGGGTATCTCATTGGACGCCAGATGTCGCCGCTGACGGTCCGGAGATCGCGGAACCGAAGCTGCGTTGGATCCGGGAGCGGGAAGATTGAAGGGACGCAGGAATTCAGGGCGATCACGACGGCCGGAGCGTGTGTAGTCAGCCCAGAGTGTTTGAGCAGCGATCATGGGATCAACCTGCTGCTGCTCGGTAAGAAACTGAAAAACGCGTTCGAACAGCCGAATCAACGCGATGTTGTGACGACGCTGTTCTGTCTGAAACAACCATTCAGAAAACCTGAGGAATTCATGAAACGGAGAAACTGGAGGACGCAGCAGTAGTCGCAGCGAGTCTTTGAAATTTCCGCTGTTCCCCACGAGATCCCAAAAGCGTGCGAATCTTCGAACGGACTGCAGTTGGTCGAATGACAGCAGTCGATGGCTGAGGATTTCGTAGGGTGGATGGCGACTGTACAGCATCTGCCACTCTTCAGTGTGCCGCAGAATCGGAGTCCCGCGCAGTCGCTTCAGAATGCCCACCTGAATTTCCTGAGGGCCAAGCCGAAACAAGCGATCAAATCCCTCCGCAAAGCTCTCCAGCGTTTCCCCGGGAAGTCCGGCAATGAGATCTGTATGCAGGTGCACCTGGGAATGTTGCCGCAGCCAGTCCAGATTGGCATCTGTCAGCGGATTGTTCTGTTGTCGACTGATCAGCTTTCCCACGTCTTCATTGTAAGTCTGGATGCCGATTTCGAACTGCAGTGTCCCCGGTGGAAATCTGACGATCAGTTCTTTCAGGGCCTCGGGTAGGCGATCCGGGATGAGTTCGAAATGCAGAAACAGGCCGTCAACGAGTCGATCGAGAAAGAACTGCAGGATGGCCTGACTGACTCGCAGATTAAGATTGAACGTGCGATCCACGAATTTGAACTGTCGGACACCGCGATCAAGCAGCGCCTGCATCGACTGCAGAAACTGTTCAAGCGGGAACTGGCGAACGGGAATATCGAGGGCGGAAAGACAGAATTCGCAGGTGAACGGGCATCCTCGAGACGCTTCAACGTAGATGATGCGATGGGCCACATCTTCAGCCGAATATTCCTCATACGGCAGGTTCAGAGTTGCGAGCGCGGGTAACTGGGCTGAGATGATCTTTTGAGCAGGTGGACGACCATTGAGCAGTTCACGGCACAGATCACGAAAAGCATGATCCGCTTCTCCCGTGATCACATAGTCGGCCAGCGTTGTAATTTCCTGAGATTCGGTTTCCCACGAAACCTCAGGCCCTCCGACCACAATGATCGTCTGTGGCAACACCTGTTTCAGATCTGCAATCAGCTGGGTAATAGGAACCGTGTTCCAGATGTAGACACCGAAGCCGATGATTTTCGGCTGCAGCCTTACCAGATCCGCAAGAATCTCCGGGATGTGATCGTTGATGGTGTACTCGACAATCCGAGACTGGCCCCGAAGTTCCTGCATATTTGCCAGCAGATATCGAAGACCGAAGCTGGTATGCGAATAACGAGCATTCAGTGTTGTCAGTACGATCAGACTCATAAGGACCCGAGCTGGAGTGGGACGCAGAAATGCGTGTGCCGCGTGTGTAGCTTATCGGCCAGCGGTTGCTGAGGAAAACGGACGGGGGGGCAAACCCCGGATCCCGGAACCGAGCGTCCCCGATGCCGAGGTCAACTCTCCATGTCGACGGGTGCATCAGCCGGCTGATGCCGCGAGCCCTGTTGACCGCACTGTCTCGACGAACCAGAGTGCAGTGGCCCTTCCCGTTTCGGTGAACGGCAGGATTTATTTGCGGCTGGTTCCTGACAATTCTTTGCCCGGGCCGCAGGACTGCATTGGCGTTCGCCCCGGGAATTGACCATACTGCCGACGCCGCTGATGTCCCTTTGTTTACCGACTCACGATCGCCGGGAATCGGATACTTCCCCGAAGGCTATAACGTCCTGGAGCGACGAACAGAGATCCGGCTTGTCCCGGAGATTCCTGAGCGACAGCAACAGCGGCCTGTTTCCGGGACTGACGCCTCGGAGATCTCCCACACATAAAATTCAGG
>JALQWE010000536.1 GCA_023258825.1 Planctomycetaceae bacterium
CACAACCAACCCGCCTGAAGTCCGACATAGACTGTCCCCGTCGCACACTGGCAGACCGAAATCCAGCCCCCAACCACCGGATGCAAGGCACAGGCCAATCCACTGCAGACACCGGCCGCGGCCATCTTCCCCGGGCAACATTCCCGAATTCCCTCCAGCCAGACTGCGATCGAAATCAAACACAAACCGCCCGCCGGCACTTTGGATTCAAAGCCTCCCAGCAACCATTCGACCGAAAAACTTCCCGCCAGAGTCCCTGCGATGAACAGCAACGCGGCCAGCACCGTTCGCAGGGGTGTCAGCCCCAACGCCCGCCCCAGCATGACCCAGCCCACCGTCATCAGCAGGACACACACCAGCCGCCCCAGAATGACGGCGATCGCCAGAGAACTGCTGTTCGCGACCCACCCTGTGAGCAGCAGAAAACAATAATGCACGTTCGCTGACTGCAGGAAGAAGTCCCGCACACACCAATCCGGCTGCACCAGCGCTTTCGCTTTGCACAGATAATGCGGCTCATTCACCGCGGGAAACGGCGTGCCCCAGAATGTCACCGCCAGAAACACAAGACCCGTCAATGCAAACGACCACAGAACCTGCATTCGGTCCTGTGGTCGCTGCCACGAATTCTGTTGCGATACCGCGTTCACTTGTTCCCGCCGGATGTCTTTTTACCTGCGGACTTCTTTGCGGCCGTTTTCTTCGCAGCCGCCTTTTTACCAGCCGCTTTCTTTGCCGCTTTCGCCGGTGACTGTCCTTCGCCAGCCGCCGATGACTCTTTGCCAAAAGCCCGATCCCAGTTCTTCCAGAATTCCGGGGTTGTCCCTGTCCGGACGATTGGTCCGCTCATTGTCCTTCGCCTCTCCGTCCTGCAGTCACCACGGGTCCACGACGCTGTCTACAGGTCACCGCGCCGCCAGCGATAGAGACTCGCTGCTGCCGGATTTTGATGGCCAGGGACACAATCGTCAAGGAGTCTCCTGGATTTGGCCGTTCCTGACACTTCCGGCAACAACATCAAACGTCCTGCATACGAGTCCCGCAGGCCGGCAGACATCCGCAGCGCACGGCATGCCTGCGCTGCGCCAGCCGCAACTCTCAGCCCGTGCCCAACCCTCGCTCAAACGCTTCCTGCTCCCGCGCGTAGGCGTCGGCAACTGTCTCCAGAGTGATCCGGCCGATCTTCCACGATGGCTGGTCTTCCGTCGATCGGTTGCAGTGTTCCGTCAACAGCCGATACAAAAATCGAAACAAATGCCGAGGTACGCGGAGCCGCGCGAATCGATTGATCAAGTCCTCACGCGAGATGTCGTCGGCAAAAAAATCGCGAATCGTCAGGTCTGTTCTCACGACCCGCCCTGTCACGGCACTGTCCGCCAGACACGCCCGAATTCGATTCGTGGCCATGTCGAACAACGACTCGCCCGTCCACTCCAGCGAATTGATCAGATTCTGCTTGTCCAGACGAGACCGCTCGTAAAATTCCTTCTCCTCCCGACTGAGGAAAAAGACGACGTCCCGCGGCAACAGCATCTTGAAGCCAATCCCCGGATGCTTCAGAAACTTGTTGTCAAACATCGACCACAGAAAATCACGCATCCGCTGCGCCGAACCGTTGATCAGGTGCGGCTCGTCCACTCGATCCACCAGCACAATAATGCTGGAATAACCCAGCGGCTGCAGCAGGCGCTGCAATTTGGAAAACAATTCATAACGGTCGTCACTGCGGTCCCGCGATGGAATCGGCTGATCATCAATTTCCGCCGCCGGAAATCCACTCAGAATCGTTCGCAGCGATGAGGCACCATGGTCCAGAATCCGAATCTGCTTCGCCACCTGTCGCGAACGCCACCACAATGAGACAAATCGTTTGGCCCACGGAATCCAGACGGCCAGCAACAGCAGATACAGCCACACCTCACGAAAACGTTTCAAGGTGTCCCCTGGTGCGCCAAACACATCCCGCAGGGTAAACAGCAACAATCCCAGAGTTGCCAGGATCCCGAAGTAATATCGCCACTGCGCAAACGGGGCCGAATACCCGATCAGCTTTCGCAACCCTTCCCAACGCCGCGCATGGGACTGATCCGAGGACTGATCATAAAACGCCGCCAGCAGCAACAGGTCACGCTTGCGCTGCCGCGGCATGTCCCGCAACTGCTGAGCTGTCACCACGGAATCCGTGCCCGTTTGATCCATCACCGCGTTGCAGATCCGACGCGTACTGAGCGCCAGAATCGCGTCCATATGGTCCCACAATCGCCACTCTTTTAAGGCGTAGTCCGGATTGCGACGACGACCGTGCAGCCGGTCCCGAAATGCGTCCAGAAATGGATTCAGGTCGTCATAACTGATGACAAACACACGCTCCGTGGGATTCTGCCGATTGTGGTCCTGCAGCGCTTTGATCAACTGCAGTCGGATGGCCGTTTTCCCCGATCCCTTTTCGCCGAAGACAATCGCCGTGCTGGGGTTCCGACAGTCCCCAAGCACTTTGTCCCAGGCCGGGTGATGAATCGTCTCGGCACAGTGGTGCTGAAAAATGTGGTCCGACTGAGCATCCTCCTGACTGAACGGGTTGATGCCCACACCATAATGCTCAAGAAACTGCTGAATTTTCATACTCTGAATTTCACCCTGCTAAATCACCTGGATGCCACGGCCCGGTCACCCAATCACGGCCAGCCAGCCCCAACGTCCCATGGCATGGACTGCCAATCATCTTCCCCGAACCGCCCAAACCGCCCTGCCCCAGCCTGTTCTCCCGGGAAACTATAGCAGGCCCCCCCCGTTTGTCATTCACAGGCAAAAATTTGCCTCAGGTTCAGGAGCAACATGGCAAGGCGCGCCACACCCCCTCCGAAGTTCCGCGTCTCATCGTAGCCGTGCGTAGCGGCGCCGGCGATGCGTTCGGGGGTACAAGAACGATTTCGAGCACGAGCACGAGACGCGGCACGGGGGGCGAGGGACGGGGGGCGAACGTTTTGTTGAAACCACGGATGGAACCGGATGGCGATTTTTGGGGAGGGCGAAGTTCCATCTGAGCCGCAGCATTCCTGTGTTTCGTGACTCGCGTTTTTTCAACCACGGATGAACGCAGATGGGCACGGATTTTGAGGGACGATGTAAACCCTGGCTTTGTCCTCAATCGTGCTCGTGCTCGTGCTCAGCGCAGCGGTGCTCGTGCTCGAAACGGACCACTACGATCTCGTTCTCGAACATCGGGACCACACATGCCGTTGCTTTGCAACTCC
>JALQWE010000537.1 GCA_023258825.1 Planctomycetaceae bacterium
ACCTTGTATGGTGTGACGTACATGGTGCTGGCGCCTGAGCATCCGCTGGTTGATCAGTTGACGACGCCGGAGCATCGTCCTGCGGTTGAGGAGTATCGTCGGAAGGCCTCGCTGAAGAGTGATCTGGATCGCACGGACCTGGCGAAGGAGAAGTCCGGGGTCTTCACCGGTGGTTACGCTCTGAATCCCGTCAATGGGCAGCGTGTGGCCGTGTGGATTGCCGACTATGTGCTGATCAGTTACGGAACCGGAGCAATTATGGCGGTGCCGGGACACGATGAGCGGGACTTCGAATTTGCAAAGACATTCGGGATTCCGATTGTGCAGGTGGTCGCGCCGGCGAATGCAGACGCGGCGACGCCCGATCTGCAGAATTCCGCGTTCACCGATTACGGTGTCGCCATCAATTCCGGTTCCTGGGATGGGACGCCAACCGCCGAATTCAAGACGCGGATCACGGCGGACCTCGCAGCGCGCGGGTTGGCTCGCGAAGCGGTGAACTACCGACTGCGGGACTGGCTGTTCAGTCGCCAGCGCTACTGGGGCGAACCGTTTCCGATCTGGCACGAACTGGATGCGGAAGGCAATCCAACAGGGCTGATGCGAACGGATTCTGTTGAGTCGCTGCCGGTTCTGCATCCGCATGTGGAAGATTTCAAGCCCACGGGAACTCCGGAGCCGATGCTTTCGAAAGCCGGCGACGACTGGCTCTATCGCACAGACAGCGATGGTGTCCGTCTGAAGCGGGAAACGAACAGTATGCCGCAGTGGGCGGGCAGCTGCTGGTACTACTTAAGGTTCTGCGACAATCGGAATTCCGGCAGCTTCATCGATCCGGAAAAGGAAAAGTACTGGTTGCCCGTGGACCTGTACATCGGCGGCGCGGAGCATGCGGTCCTGCATCTGCTGTATTCACGATTCTGGCATAAGCTGCTGTTTGACCGCGGGCACGTCAGTCATCCGGAACCGTTTCAGCGACTGGTGAACCAGGGCATGATCCTGGGCGAAAACGGCGAGAAGATGTCCAAGTCCAGGGGCAATGTTGTCAACCCTGAAAAGGTCGTGGAGCAGCGGGGGGCTGATGCACTGCGGCTGTACGAAATGTTCATGGGACCGCTGGAGCAGGTGAAGCCGTGGCAGACCAGCGGTGTGGAAGGGGTCTATCGCTTTCTGGGCCGTGTCTGGCGGATGCTGATCGACGACCGAGCCGAAGCGGTGACGCTGGATGCCGCTGTCCAGGATTGTCCGGCGACGGATGACCAGCTGCGACTGCTGCATCGCACGATTCAGGCGGTGACCGAAGACATCGATCGTCTGGCATTCAACACCGCGATCAGCCGCATGATGGAATTTACCAACGCCATGACGGAACAGTCCGTGCGTCCAAAATGTGTGCTTGAGCCGTTTGTGCTGCTGCTTGCTCCATTCGCTCCGCATCTGGCGGAAGAATTGTGGTCCGCCCTCGGACACACCCGGACTCTGGCTTACGAGCCGTGGCCGATCAGTGATCCGGCATGGCTGGTGGAAGACACCGTTGAGATCCCGATTCAGGTCAGCGGCAAACTTCGCGGTCGCATTGTCGTACCGGCGGGGTTATCCGCGGCGGAATTGCAGTCCATGGCCGAGGCGGACCAGAACGTCAAAAAACTGATTGAGGGACGCACTGTGGTTAAGGTGATTGCTGTGCCGGGACGAATGGTCAATTTCGTGGTGCGATAGCGGGAGTCCCGCGTCCGTCCCGGCATCGGGTGGCTGGCAGCACTTTCGTTCAGGAAAGTGCTGTCGATTGTTGCCGTCGCTTCGTTACTTCAGAGGAAACAGCAGCATGAAACGCATTGGAATTCTGACCGCGGGTGGCGATACACCCGCCTTGAATGCCACGATCTGCGGTGCCGTGCAGCAAGCCAATGCACTGCGAATCGAAGTCGTTGGCCTGATCCGGGGCTACGCGGGACTGCTGGATGCCCGCGTTCCGCATGTCATGCTGAATCCTCTGTTCTCCAGTATTCCGGAGCTGGATCCCTGCAAAGGAGGAACGCTGATCGGTTCATCCCGGACCTATGTGGATTCCGCCGACACCGCGATGCTGGACATGGTGCGTCAGCATGTGACTCGGCTGCGTCTGGATGGCCTGGTCTGTATCGGTGGTGACGGTACGATCAATGGCATGCAGGCCCTGGCGGACATTCTGCCCTGTGTGCTGGCGCCCAAGACCATTGATAACGACCTCGGACTGAATTACCTGGACGAGCCGAATGAATGGACGCGGACGCCGAGTTCTCAGGCGCCAGGATATCTGGAGCAACGGCGACGTTCGCGGGATCATCTGCGGTTGGACGACATCATCAACTATGCGACGCCGGGGTTTGCCACGGCTGTGTTTGTGGTGGTGCAGATGGTTGAGCGGTTGCGGACGACTGCAGAAAGTCATCATCGAATTGCTGTGGTGGAGGTGATGGGCCGGCAATCCGGCTACATCGCTCTGGGAGCGGCCTATGCGCAACCGGACATCATTCTGATTCCGGAAGTCCCTGTGAACATCGCGCGATTGACGCAGCATGTGGCGCGGATTTACGAGCAGCAGCAGAACGTGGTGATCGTGGTCGGGGAAGGTGTTCGCACCGACGATGGACAGGAACTGGGAGCGGCGGTGGCATCGCGGGACCCCGCGGGCAACATTCGCTACTCTGGCGCCGCTGATGCGCTGGTGCAGTTACTGCAGGAGAGCCTGGGAGACGATTTGTTTGCGGAAACTCGCGCGTTTGAGCCGGGATCTTCACCCCTGTTTGGTCGCAAGGTGGGGCACACGCAGCGCGGCGGTCGTCCGATCCTGTTTGACCGATTCTGCGCCACTCAGTTGGGTGGTAAGGCGGTCGAGCTGCTCGTGGATGGTCGCAGCAACGAAATCGCCACGCTGCAGTACAGTGAGTCTCAGGGATTCACCTTCAGTTCAATTGCCGCCAACAAATTGCGTGACCGCTGGGGGGAAATTCATCCCCGTGAGGTCCATCCCGGATTTTACGATGCGGAGCGTCTTCAGTTGTCCACACTGGGCATGGAGTATCTGAAGCCGATTTTCACGCGTGCGGTCGGTGCGGATGATGTGGAATATATTCGCCGCGAAGTGTTTGACGCCGGATGTCTGAGCAATCGCTATCAGAGCATCAACACGGACATCCGCAAGCGTATTCGTTACTTGTAGTGGTCATAATTGTCATGAAGACTTCGATGCCGAAACCTCCTGTGTGCT